>JAQSXN010000495.1 GCA_029256665.1 Paenibacillus sp. | reverse complement strand
AATGTTTGACTGGGACGATGAGCCTCTTAAAGCGCGCTTACACTAGGATGAAGTCCGGAAACCGCGCCGATATTATTCGCTCTTAACCGGCGGCTCGAAAGTCATGCCTTTCGTGTCGACAGTTACCTTTTTCATGGAGATGGGAGCAAGTGGCTTATCGTTGGAATCGCGGTCCTGCGCCACGATTTCGTCGGCCGCCTCGATGCCTTCGATGACCGCGCCGAACGAAGCATATTTGTTGTCCAGCGAAGGAGCGTCCTCCACCATGATAAAGATTTGGGAACCGGCAGAGTCGGGCTCGTTGGTGCGGGCCATGGAGATGACGCCGCGCGTATGCTTCAGCTTGTTGTCGAAGCCGTTCTCGGTAAATTCGCCGGGGATGGAGTAGCCCGGGCCGCCCATTCCCGTACCATCGGGATCGCCGCCTTGAATCATGAAGCCCGGGATGACGCGATGGAAAATGACGCCGTCGTAGAAGCCTTGCTGCACGAGCGAGATGAAGTTGTTAACCGTGTTGGGCGCAACCTCGGGATAAAGCTCGATCTTGATCACTTTGCCGTTGCTCAGTTCCATGGTTACCTCGGGATGTTTCTCCGGTCCGAGAAGCTCGGGACCTTCGGCTGGGGCTTCCGTCGCCGTCGCCGTTGGGGAAGGAGAAGGCGATGGCGATACGGTAGCTTGTCCGCCCCCGCCTGAGCCTTGCCCGTTCGAAGGCTTCCCTTGATCGACGCCGCAGCCTGCTGCAATCAGAAACAGGGCTAGCGCGAGCAGCAGCAACGGATGGCGATATTGACGTTTCGATGTTTTCATAATCGTTAATAGACCCTCCTTATGCTAATATCCATTTTCCATATTAGCACAGGGGGAGAGGGGATTGCGAATGGCGAAGTTTGAGCTTGAACCGAGGAGATTGACAATCGTTCGTTGTCGACGATAAGCCGATGTGGCCGAATTTAAATGTCGGACAGCATTTGTAGAAGGGAATGTAACGGACTGCTGCCTATTCTGCTTCGCCGTCCGCTTGAGCGGAATAACGTTTCATGCGGGATAATAGCTCATGCATCTGGGAGAGCAAGGCGATGCCTTCCTCGGGCGTGGCATCCAGCTTGCAGACCAGCTGGTTCGGAATGTCGACGGCCTTCTCCCGAAGGGCTTCGCCTTCCGCCGTTACCGTGACGAGCACGCTCCGTTCGTCGTTCTTGTCCCGCGTACGCTGCACGAGGCCGGCTGCCTCCAGCTTCTTGAGAAGCGGAGTGAGCGTGCCGGAGTCGAGGTAGAGCCTGTTGCCAAGCTCGCTCACGGTCACGTTGTCCTTCTCCCACAACGCGAGCATCGTCACGTATTGCGTGTAGGTCAGCCCGATTTCCTGCAGGAGAGGGCGGTATAGCTTCGTAATTTCGCGGGAGCTGGCATATATGGCGAAGCAGATCTGGTTTTCTAGTTTCATGCTTTCGATCGGGTTCATGTTTTTAGTCCTCCAAGACGGAATGTTCCTATGTGCCTACAATTAAATTGCGTTAAATTAAATATAGGCTTCCGTCCAGGAGGTGTCAAGGAATCCTCAAGAGATCCTCAAGAGATCCTCAAGGGAGCCTAATGCCGATGCCGAGCACCTCGGCTTGGCTGACGTACCAGTCGGCGATCGCGACATCGAACGATGCCATGCCCATGGGGCAGAACAACAACGGCTCGCGGGACGGAAAACGAGCCATGGCGTCGCGGCAAACGATGTCGCGCAAAGTCGCCGTTCGATCTTCGGTCAAGCCGGCTTCGCGGTGCAAAAGCTCGATGTCCGTATTCTCTCGGCATACTTCCGTCCAGTCGTCGACGACGACGGAGCGGATGCCCCGCAGGGCTTCCAGGCCGTAATCGCGAAGCGACACGTCCAGCAGCAGCGTGCCGGGAGCAGGCGGAATGTCGATGTAGCGCTCGGGACTGACCGTGCAAGTGATGATGACGTTGCAACTCCGGTACAGCTCCTGCCAACTGCCGGCGACCCGGATCGGCACGGCTGCGTGTCTGGATCTTTTGCGTTGCGCGCTTGACGGACCGCCCTGGCATGGAACCTGTCGAGCTCCGTCTTGCGCGCCGCCGCCGATGTCTTCGTCGCGTGTGTTCTCGTCCCGATGGGGGCAGGATTCGATAGAGCGAGACTTAATGCCCTGTATGTCATACAGCATGATGTGATCGATATGCTCCCCGAACAAGCTTTGGCACATCGATTGGTGCATCCGGCCAATCGGCCCGTGCCCGATAATGCCGATGCGCAGGCCAACCTCGGTATCTTCACGAGTCTGATCGAGCAGCCGGCGGCCCAGCCATTCCCGCAGCATCAAGCCGCTGACCGCGGCCGTCCTGACCGCGCTTACGAGCGGCGTGTTAACAATGGCTTTAGGCGCGCCCGTGTGGGCATCGTTAAGAATCGTCACGCTATGCGCCCGCGGCAAGCCAAGCTTGCGATTGCCCGGAAAGCTTGCGATCCACTTCAGGCCGGCCGTCCCCACGGAGCCGCCGATATAGGCGGGCATGGCGATGATGCGATTGGCGGGATCCCCATATCTGAGATACGGCTTCAGAGGCTGGGCGTAGTCGCCTTGATCCATGATGCGCACCGCCAACTTGATCCGGTCGACCCAATCTCTCCACGACTCCCCGATCGCCCGGAGATGTTCCTCTCCCAAATACAGCATGTCGTTGTTCGTTCCTCTCTGCCCCTGACTTTTCCTTATTATTCCATGGCTCGCATTTCGATCCCAAAAGCGGTCGCCATCCATTCGTCGTTAAACACGGTATCCATGTAACGATCGCCCCGATCGTGCAAAATGGCGACGCACACGCTTCCGTCCGGCAGTTCGCCGAACGTCGATCGCACGGCGGTTATGACCGCGCCGGACGACGGCCCGGCCAATATCGCTTCCGCCGCCGCCAGCTCGCGGCATGCCAGCGCCATCAAGCGATCGCTTACGTAGACGGAACGGTCCATAAACCGCTCCTCGGCAAAGGGAGGAACGATGCCCGCGCCGAGACCGGGGAAGATGCGCGGACCTTTGTCGCCTCCCAAGATGACGCTGCCCACCGCATCTACGGCGACGATCTTTGTCGGCAGTTCGTTCGCCCTGATATAGTCGGAGCAGCCGCGCATCGTGCCGCAAGTGCTGACGCCGCCGAACACGTAGTCGACTGCGCCGAGCTGGTCCGCGATTTCGGACATGGTGCCGTCGCGATGGGCGGCGCGATTGTCCGGATTGCCGTATTGGTTAGGCCAGTAGCTTCGAGGCGTAGAGTCCAGCAGCTCCCGCACGCGAACGAGGCGGGCGGGCAAATATTCGCCGGTCGCGGGGTCCGGTTCGGACACATAGGACACACGGGCGCCATACGCCTTCATGATCCCGATATTTTGTTTGGCAGTGCGGGGATCGATCACGCAGACGAAGCTCATGCCGAGCAGCCGGCAGATCGCGGCCATGCTGATCGCCATGTTGCCGGAGCTGGATTCGATCACGACCGATCCCGGGCCGATGCGTCCGTCTTCCCATGCGCGCTGCAAGATCCGCAGGGCGGGCCGATCCTTGGCGCTGCCGGTCGGATTCATGAGCTCCAGCTTGGCGAATACTCGTATGCCCCGCTCTTCGGGGAACAATCTGGACAGGCGAACAAGCGGCGTTCCGCCGATCTGGCTTAACCAACTATCCTTCATCATGGGCAGCACCATCCTATAAGGTCGTTCAAAAAGTCCGCTTTCCATTACGAGGTAATCCTAGAAGCTTACTCGACATCGAATATGGAATGCAGCCGAACCTAA
>JAQSXN010000494.1 GCA_029256665.1 Paenibacillus sp. | reverse complement strand
AAAAAAGCCGACGCGCTGCCGCCGGCAATGCCGGCCGCAAGCGAGAGAGCGGCCCAGCGTAAGATCCGTAATGATTTATTCACGATACTGGTGGCACCTCCGAGGTGTAACGACTGCCTTCCGTATTCTAGAAAGGCATGACGAACGAAAAGCCGGCATCCGTCCACGGACGAATGTCGGCTTTGTCTTTAGGACTTTGATTCCGCAAGCGCCAGCTTTCTGCGTTCGTCCCGCTCCTCGGGCAGCATGCGCGGACAATTGTAGCATTTCTCTCCGTCTTCGCGATGGTCGAACATGCAGCATGCCGAACGAAGGATGAACGTGCCGTCCGGCGGCGACCAGGGATTATCGACGAATCTCGGTTTATGTACGAACGGATTGCGTCTGCGTCCGAACAGTTCGGGCTCCAGCGCTTGAATGACCGCTGCGTCTTCCTTAATATGCTCCACAAGTTCGGACATGGCAAGCTGGTTCTGCACGTACTCCATCGTCGAAAGGAGTTGGGCGCCGAATTGGCTCCAGATCATCTCGCCCTTGAGCCCGCCTGCTTGCGCGATGCTCTCGATAAACGGCTTGATCATATCGCGGATCCACTCGGACCATGCCGCGCGAAGGAAAGCGGCGCGGTCGTTCCGATCCTCGGGAAGCGGTACGACTTCCATATGATCCAATCGGAAGCCGACATGGGCGTGGTCATCATGCTGCTCGAGCTGGAACGTCATGTCCTCCAGCTTGAAATTCACCCAAACGTTATCCTTCGCGCCGAAAAACAAGGACGTGACGGAAAAATTAAACATCGTCATGCCGACATAGGAGACGGGAAGCTCGTAACCGCAAGCCTTCCACAGCTCGCCGGTGCGATCCAGCACGACCTTGGCAACCGCGGGGTCAAGAAGATCCTTGGCCGGCCACCCGGCAAGCGGATCGGCAAAGCCTTGAGGAGAAATATGGTAGAAGCTGTCGATCATCGTGAAATCCAACTTGCTTGTCATAAAAAGCCTCCCATGCGGCCGAAATGAAATTCTTTCTCAGTTCGACCTCATTATAGAAGGGGCATGCTGATCTGTCAATGCGCTAACCCAGCGTCGGCACGGGTTTGGACCAATTGATGATCCCGTCGTCGTCCATAATGCCAAGCGTCACATCCGAAATATCGCTGTCGCGAAGCAAATTATCGATCACGCGGTTCTTGATCGAGGTAGCCTCGGAGAGCGTGAGCCCTTTGCGAAGCTCGATATAAGCTTCCACATGATAGGCGCGGCCTTCTTGCACGATTCGCAATTTCCCGATATCCGTCACGTCGGTCTCGGCTAATATGTTGCCGCTGATCCGGTCTTCTACGTCTTTTGGCGCGGCAACGCCGATCAATCCCACCATGTTGTCGTAACCGACCTTAAACGCGACGCCGATCATCAAGAACGAGATCAGAATCGTGGCGATGCCGTCAAGCAGCTTGAAATCGGTAAACTCGGCGAACATGACGGCGACAAGCGCAAGGACCTGACCGAACGTCGCCACGATATCCTCGTAGAACACCAAACGGGTAGGAGGCGCCGCGCGTCCGGCATTGCGGAAGGCCGTGGGGAAAATAGCGAACCCTTTGGCCTCGGCTTTGGTTTCTTTAATAATTTCTTTCATCGCCTTGATTAAGATAGATCCGTCGATCGCGATCGCAATGAGCAATACGACGAAGTTCAACCAGAAGTTGGTGGCATCCTCGGGATGCTTGAGAAGCTTGATGCCCTTATGGAACGTCTCGTAGGCCATAATCGTAACCACGATAACGGCCACCATGCAGAACAGGTTGACGACCCGGCCGAAGCCCGTCGGGAATCGTTTGGTCGGTTTTTTCTCGGCGAGCACACTGCCAAAAAATACGAACCCCTGATTAACCGCGTCCGCAACCGTATGCATCGCGGAAGCGAACATCGTGCCGCTGCCGCTGATCGACGCGGCGATCGCCTTGACGATCGCCAGCCCCGTGTTGCCTAGAGCGGCGATCCCGGAGGATGTATTCCCTCTCTTGATTAAGGCCATAAATTTGCTCATGTTACGTCTTCTCCTCCATGTTCCGTAAATTTACATGTAATTATATGCCTATTCCATCGGCAGTTCAATCTATATCCGTAATAGCAAAACCGCAAACGATCCTTTTGGCATTCGCGGACAAACCCTTTATAATGGAGTAGGCATGATGGAAAGGAGACACAATGATGGTTACAACGGAGAGAGTACAAAATCAGCAGCAACTGGAGAAAGCTTATGCCATCCGCACGGAAGTATTCGTAGTGGAGCAAGGCGTTCCCGTGGAAGCGGAGATCGACGAATATGAAGATGTGGCGCGCCATGTCCTAGTCCTTTATGACGGAGAAGCGGCGGGAACGGGCCGGGTGCGCGAGCTGGGCGGCCTAGCCAAGCTGGAGCGTATCTGCGTCAAAGCGAAGTTTCGCAAGCACGGAATCGGAGCCGCGATTATGGAGGGGCTCGAATCCATTGCCCGCGAGCAAGGGTTGACCGGCGCCAAGCTTCATGCGCAGACGCAGGCGGCCCCGTTTTACGAAAAAGTTGGTTATACGATCGATTCGGACATCTTTATGGAAGAGAACATCCCTCATGTGCGGATGATTAAAACGTTGTAAACGCGAGGGATTACATAAGCGCATAAGATTATGGGCTGCCAGCGCGATCAGCCGATCAAGCGCCTGATCGTTGCAAGGCAGCCCCATACGACGTGCTAGCCCGTTGACGGACTGTTCGGCGTATGTCCCTTCTGATTCCGATTCATGGACGTTGACGCCGCCGTTTGATTCTCGGCATGCTTGGAGCGAACCGAATAAGCGAAGTTTTTGCCGGCGATCGACATGTGTCGATGCTGTCGATGATGAGCCATATCAGATGACCTCCATCCATGAGATGAAATAAGGATAATCTCGAAACATGATTAATGTTCCCCAAGCAACAAACATCTATAGAGGGAAAGATCAGGCAAGTTATCCAAGTTGAAACGAAAAGGAGTGTCTACTGCATGTTGAAACCGCATGTGTTCGTTGACCGCCGGTTGGCCCCGGAGGTGGAGCAGTGGCTTTCGCAGCGCTGCGATCTGAATATGTGGAGCGAAGGGGATACGATTCCGCGGGAACAATTGCGTCAGCGCTTGGCGAAAGCGAACGGGTTTCTAACGTCGGGGCGCAGAATCGACGAGGCACTGCTTGAAGCCGCGCCGCAGCTTAAAGTCGTGAGCACGATCTCGGTTGGCTACAACCACTTCGATATCGAAGCGATGAAGCGGCATGGCGTAATCGGCACGCATACGCCGTACGTATTGGACGATACGGTGGCCGATCTGGCCCTTGCCCTTATGCTGGGCACGGCCCGAAGAGTCGCCGAGCTTGATCGTTATGTACGCGACGGCAATTGGAAGCGGGGAGACGGGGAGAATTTGTTCGGCGTTGACGTGCATCATGCGACGATCGGGATCATCGGCATGGGCCGCATCGGCGAGGCCGTAGCGAAACGCGCGCGTTTCGGCTTCGACATGAACGTTCGATATTACAACCGTACGCGCAAGCCGGATGCCGAACAGAAATATGAAGCGGTCTATACCGAGCTAAACGACCTGCTCTCCGAATCGGATTTTGTCGTCATGCTGGCGCCGCTGACGGAAGAAACCATGAACCTGATGGGGCGCGAGCAATTCGCCCGAATGAAACGCACCGCCATCTTCATTAACGTATCGCGAGGCGCAACCGTTGACGAAGACGCCCTGCAAGAGGCGTTAGAGCAGGGGCTCATCCGAGGCGCGGGA
>JAQSXN010000493.1 GCA_029256665.1 Paenibacillus sp. | reverse complement strand
TGCGAGCAGCGCGACCGACATAGCCACCGCCGCGAATACGTTCCACTTTTTCATCATACCAATAACACTCCCCTTAACGATTTTATTCATTTTAAACCTTGGATCGTTTGATCACCTGTTGGGTTAAACGATCCAGTATAATGGCCAAAATAACGATAGCAAGTCCGGCCTCGAAGCCGACGCCGGTCTTCACCTGGGTCACGGCCCGGTAAACCGTTGCGCCGACGCCCTGCGCGCCGACCATCGATGCGATTACGACCATGGACAAGGACAGCATGATCGTCTGGTTCACGCCGGCCATAATCGTCGGCATCGCGAGCGGAAGCTGCAGCTTGATCAGCTTCTGAGCCGGCGTCGAACCGAACGCGTCGGCCGCTTCTACAAGCTCGCCTGGAACTTGACGGATGCCAAGATTCGTAAGTCTGATCGTTGGCGGTATCGCGAAAATAATCGACGAGATGACGCCGGGAACGACGCCAAGACTAAAGAACGTTATCGCCGGCAGCAAATAGACGAACGCGGGCATCGTCTGCATAAAGTCGAGCACGGGCGTGACGATTCGCTGCAGCGTGTTGAAGCGGGCGCTCATGATGCCGACCGGAATACCGATGACTATGGAAATAAACGCCGCGGCGAGTACGAGCGACAACGTCTGCATCGTCTGGCTCCACAAGCCTAAATTTTCGATGACGAGAAGGCCGATTATCGTGAATACGCCCATCTTCCATTTGCCGATATACCAGGCAATGGCCGCGAACAATACGATGGCGACGATTGGAGGCAGGAAGTCCAGCGCCGCGTTAAGTCCTTCGACGGTACCGCCGATGAGGAGTTTGACGAGATCAAAGAACGGGCTTAGATTATTTTCCATCCATTCCTCCAGCAGCTCGATCCAATCCGCAAGCGGGATTTTAGGCAGATTCATGTTGGCTTCCACCTCCGTCCGTTACGGCATTGGCGGTACCCGCGAGAGCCGCGAGCACGGCTCCTTTGATGACGACGCCTTTCAGGCGCCCGTTATCGTCCGTCACGGCAACCGGCAGACGGATTTGACCCATCAATTCGAACAATTCATGAAGCACGGCATCCGGAGAGACGATCGGAATGTCCTCGCGCATTAAAATATCTTCGAGCTTTACATTTTCTTTGACGGCTCTGGACGCTTCGTCGGCCGTGACGATGCCGAGCAGCTTCATCGACTTGTCGACGGCGTACAAGCTGGAGACGCCCCGATCCCGCATAAATTGCAACGCGACGCGCGGCCCTTTGTCCAGCGTGATCGTCTCCGCTTTCTCCATGACGTGGGCGGCCGTCAACACCTTGGAGAGATCGACGTCCTCGACGAACCGCTCCACGTATTCGTTGGCCGGCTGCATCAGAATGTCCTCCGGCGTGCCGATCTGCACGATGCGGCCATCCTTCATCAGAGCGATGCGATCGCCGATGCGCAGCGCTTCGTCGAGATCATGCGTAATGAAGATAATCGTTTTTTTCATCTGGCTTTGCAGTTCCAACAGCTCGTCTTGCATATCCTTGCGTATCAGAGGATCCAGCGCGCTAAACGCTTCGTCCATAAGCAGGATGTCGGGATCGTTGGCAAGTCCGCGAGCCAGTCCGACGCGCTGCTGCATGCCGCCGCTTAGCTGCTCCGGATAGCTGTCCTCCCAGCCCTTCAGGCCGACAAGCTCCAGCGCCTTCATCGCCATCTCCTTGCGTTCCTTTTTCCCGATGCCTTGTACCTCAAGGCCATACTCGGCATTGCGAAGCACGGTGCGATGCGGGAACAGCGCGAATTTCTGAAACACCATCCCGATGTTTTTGCGCCGGAACTCGCGCAGCTGCTCCGCGTTCATCTCCATGACATCCCGTCCGGAGAACAGCAGCTGCCCCTCCGTGGGTTCAATCAACCGATTGAGCAGACGCACGAGCGTGGACTTGCCGCTGCCCGATAGTCCCATAATGACGAAGATTTCGCCTTCTTCGATCGCGAACTCCGCCTGGTTAACGCCGACCGTCAGCTTTGTTTCCGCTAATATCTTGTCTTTCGTCCATCCCTTAGCTAACAGTGGAATGGCTCTCCGAGGATCGTTGCCGAATACTTTCGTCAGTTGTTTGGCTTCTATAATGGCCATGTGTATATGCCCCCTTTCCAGTGTTTCCGGTAAAAAATCGACTCCCCAAGTGTAACTGGATAGGAATGGAATGGTCAAAGCCGCTGAGCCTCCGTAAATTACGTACAGTTTTAACTTTACGAACTTTACGTACTGAATACTCTGTATAACGCCGTAATGCTCATGGATCGGAGTCTTTACATGACCATCCCGTTATGCTTACAATAACGTATGGCACTTTAAGAAGCAGCACGAACAGCCGTCGCTCCTTGAAAGAGAGGAAGTACGAGTTTCGCCAAACTTGGCCTCTATTTCTCGGAATGAAACGCGCGAGCGCCGCCGAATGGACGGCATGGCCGTTTCGCCTTGAAATATAGGAAGGTATATCATTTCGCCATACTTTCTCTATATTTCTCGGAATGAAACGCGCTGCGCTGCCAAAGGATGGCGACAGTCGTTTCACCTTGGGAGGGAACAATAGATGAACGAATTAGCAGCGCTCTCGGACGAGCAACAGTCGAAGCTCCTTGCCACGCGCAGGCGGGTCGTAGAATCGATCGGCAAAAACATGGATTTATACGGCATTACATTGTCCATTGGCCATCTATACGGCAATATGTATTTTAATCGGGAGCCCGTAACGCTCGACGAGATGAGCGCGACGATGGGCATGAGCAAGACGTCGATGAGCACGGGCATGCGGACGCTGCATGATCTCAAGATGATAAATAAGGTATGGGGAAAGGGTTCGCGGAAGGATCTGTACGAAGCCGAACCCGACTGGCATCAAAATTTCGCGGACTACTTCTCCATTAAATGGAGAAAAGCCGTCGAACAAAATATGAACGTCATGATCCGAACGCTTGGGGACATCGCGAAGCTCATGGAGCAATACGAGGAGGACGAGCCGTTTTTGGCTATCCTGCGCAGCGATAAAGGGAAAATCGAGGATGCCTTGAACTATTACCGTTGGTTGGATCGGTTGATCGACACGTTCGAATCGGGCGAGATTTACGACTTTATTCCGAAAGAACAATAGGAACGGCATAACGGCCGCGGGGGGATATCCCTGCGGTTATTTTGTTTGGGTCCAGGTTATGGTACTCTACAGATACATGCTGCTTTTTGGTAAAAGTTTGTAGGCAAAGGAGACGAATCATAGCCGTGAACAAGCAGAATTTGACGCCGGCCGCGTTCATGGATCGCAAGGCCGCGCCCATGTTGATCCGTAACGGAAGACTCGTTCTAAGCGATCGGGTCGTTCACGGGGCGGTCGCGATCATCGGGGGACGCATCCACGTGATTATCGAAGAGGAGCGTTTACGGCCGGACGGAGAGGTTGGAACATCTAGGGTTCCGGGTTCCACAATCGAAGACTTTCTGAGGGAATATCCCGAAGCCGCGGTTATCGACGCGGATGGCAACTACGTCATGCCCGGGCTTATCGACATCCATTGCGACGCGATCGAGAAGGAAGTGCAGCCGCGGCCCAATACGCTGTTTCCGTTGCCGCTGGCTTTGATGGAATTCGAAAGAAAGCTTCCCGTGCACGGCATTACGACGATGTATCATTCATTATCGCTCGGGGTAGGACTAAGCTGGCGAGGCGATCAATATTTGACGGGCATTGTGGATTTGATCGGGGATTACAACAAGCAGAGATCCATGATTCGAAATTTAATTCATCTGCGTTTCGCAGTGTCC
>JAQSXN010000492.1 GCA_029256665.1 Paenibacillus sp. | reverse complement strand
TGTTCAGATAAAGCGGGGAGTGCGTATGCTGCCACGTCTTCCTCGGCGATTCGGCAGACGCGCCGGATCCCTGGTCCTCGAATTGCCATACGGCCTTGTTCTCGAGCGCCGAACCTTCTACCGTTGCGGAGCCCGACGAGCCGAACAGGCTGACGGAAGTGCCGACCGACTTCGGATACACGTTGGCGGAAGCTTCGATGACGCCAATCGCTCCGCTCTCGAAATGAAGCAAAGCGGCGCCGACATTTTCAACGCCGATCGGCTGTTCATTGATTTTGCCGAGAGCGTACACGGATTTAACGGGACCCATCAGCCACATCAACAAATCCACGTAATGGATGCATTGGTTCATGAACAACCCGCCGCCTTTGCTCCAATCCTCCCGCCATGGCCCCGCTTCGTAATAGGCCATATTCCGATTCCACCTCATCGTAACCGTTCCGTGCGCAAGCTCTCCGAATAGCCCCTCCTGCACGGCCTGCTTCAGCTCGGCTATTCTCGGCATGTACCGGACCTGGAACGATACGGCGAGAAGAAGACCTCTGCTTCTCGCTTCGGCGATGGCCGTCTTCGCCTCGGTTAGCGACAAGGCGAGAGGCTTCTCGACCAGGACATGCTTGCCGGCTCTGAGCGCTTGCAAGGTCAAGCTGCCATGCGAGCCGCTGCTCGTGGCCACGACGACCAGATCGATGTCCTTCCGCGCAAGCAATCGCTCGACATCGCCGTACAGCGCCGCGCCGGGAAATCTCGATTCGCCTGCCTTATAGGCAAAAGCGTGAAGCCTTTCAAAGGAAATATCGCAAAGCGCGACGATCAATGCCTCGCCGGCCAGCTCCGCAATCGCGGCGACATGCTTCTCAGCGATTGCCCCGCATCCGATGATCGCGATACGCATCGTTTCCATGACTGGCCTCCTCGCCCTTCTATTTCCCGCTTCCGAGCCTGATGATTGCGGCACGGCCCTCTCTCGCAGCCGTCACGTTGCGGGTATCGTAAACGAGCGGCGCATGTTCCAGCAGATCGTCTAGCGGCATATTGGAATGGTTGGTCGCGATGATGACGGCATCCAGCCCCCGCAGCAGCTCCTCCGACAACTCGACGCTCGTCATCTTGACGTCTCCGATCTTTAAGCTCGCAACGTAGGGATCATGATATTGCACGCTGGCGCCTTCCAGCCTGAGCAGATCGATCATGTCGAGCGACGCCGATTCGCGGTAATCCGCGATATCCGGCTTGTAAGCCGCACCGTAGACCAATATCGAAGCGCCAGACAGCTTCTTCGGCGCGATCGCCTCTTTTAATTGTTGAATGACATATAACGGCATGCGGTGATTCGTGTTATTGGCAATACTGATAAAGTCCGATGTCATGCCATGCTGCTTCAGCTTCCATTGCAGATATGACGGATCCACCGGGATACAATGACCGCCGATGCCGGGGCCGGGATAGAACGGATGATAGCCGAATGGTTTCGTCGACGCCGCGCGCACCACTTCCCAAATGTCCAGACCCAGCTTGTCGCAGGCGATCGCCATCTCGTTGATAAACGAAATGTTGATCAACCGATAGGCGTTTTCCAATATCTTTGTCATTTCCGCGGCATCCGTGCTGGAAACGGGATGCACCTTGGGGAAGATGCGTCCGTAAAGCTCCGTGACGCGCTCGCGGCAACGTTCGCTGATTCCGCTGACGATTTTGGGAATACGATGAATCGGAAATTGTTCGTTGCCGGGATCGACGCGTTCCGGAGAATACGCGACAAAAAAATCCTCGCCTGCCTTCAGCCCCGATTTGCTCAAGCATGGAAGCAGCACTTCTTTGGTCGTGCCCGGATAGGTCGAGCTTTCCAACACGACGAGCTGCCCCTTGCGAATACCGGAGCCGATCTGATTGGCAGCCATCGTCAAATAGCCGAGATCCGGCGTGCCGTGGGACGTGAGCGGCGTAGGAACGCAGATGATTATCGCTTCAGCCGCAGCCGCTGCGGAATATTGGGTCGTGGGAAGCAATCGCTCCGACTCCATCGCCTCTCGTATATCCGCATCGTTCATTTCGTGAATGTAGCTGATGCCCTGCTGCAGCTTTCCGATCTTGGAGGCATCCGGATCGATGCCGATGACCGTAAATCCGTGTTTGGCAAACAGCATCGCCAGCGGCAGTCCGACATACCCAAGCCCCATTATGGCCACGGTACGGTGCTCGCCGGCATGCTGAATGTTGTCCTGCTCTTTTGTCGAAGTCAACTCTTTCGCCTCTTTTCCAGCGTTTAAATAAAACTGCTAGAATACTATATGTAGGGGCAAGCTGTCGCGAATGGACGAAACGACATGGAATCGGCAAAGAAGCATATGCCCCGATTATCGCGCGAAGACACGACAAAAAGCCGTTCCATGTCGGCAGAGTAACTTGCCCGGAAACGGCTTAAATAGAAGTGCGTTGGATGGCATGCCCGTTATTCGAGCAGTCTGCCGCTGAAGCGATGTCCGTAAGGCCTAATGATCTCGTCGGTGTTTTTGGTCGTCCGCGGAGGGAAAAGCCGCTCCGCCATCCCGTTGAATTCCATGATGTAATGCTGCACGGGATATCCTTGTTTCGCGTCGTTCAAGTATGCGTTCATCCGACCCACGAACTCGGGATCCGCCGAGACGTAGACATACTCGATCTCGGGTCGCATCGCTTTAAGCGCATCGATGATTTGCGAAGTCGTCTCGTCGGTGAGTTTATGTTGCCCCGTGGCGAGGGCGCCCATTCGTTTGCCCGCTTCCACGCCTTTGGCGCCCGATAAACCCATGTAGGTACGGCTAAGCGAACCTATCCCCTCCTCCTGGTCCGTGCTTTCATCTAGCGAGACGGCTACATAGGCGTTTGTGTCCGCCATCATGACGACGGCTTGCGACAGCCCTTCGATTGTTTCGACCAGCTTATCGCCGAATTCAGGCTTCATTTCCAGACGATAATTTTTGTGGGAGCCCACCAGATTGTTGCTGTTCAGCCGCCGGCCGTTAACCCGGTTCATTTCGTTTTTCTGATCGTCCGCAAATCGCTTGTCAAGCAGCCTATTGCCATTCGCATCGTAACGAACCTGATTTGTTCGAATATTTTTGTTGCCCAGATCGCCTTGATTTTCCATCGAGCAGCCGCCGAGCATTGCGCTTAGCACAAAGCTTGCCGTTAAGAGCGTCCATTTATTGCGTATCAGCATCAAGCGTCCCTCCTCAAAATTCATTCAGCCAAGCTTGGTCTGCAAGTACATGCGATCATGCCTGTCTTAGCGTTTGCGTATTAAACCTTGGCTATTCGCGATTGAAGGGGACAATGATTGCCGCATTGCAGGTAACCATAAAACAAGCGATGCTTCGAGAACGGCATGGTGCCGCTGCTCGAAGATCGCTTGTTCGTTGCTTTTCGCTTCCAATAGTTGTTCTTAGCTGTTCTTCCGCTCCAGAATCCGTACGAGAATCGTCGCCGCTTCGGCTCTTGTTGTTCGATCATTAGGGGCAAATACGTGATTCGTTTTGCCTTTGATTATTTCCAAATTTTTGATTGCGGACACAGCGCCTTTAGCCCAGAGTGGAATGAGTTCATCGTCCAGGAAATCGGTTGTCGACGCCGCGCTTATTCGCAAATCGAGCGCTCTGGCAATCATGACCGCTATCTCCGATCTGGATATCGCTTTGTCCGGACGGAAGCTTCCATCCTCAAAGCCTTCGATAATACCGGCCTGCGTTGCTCGTGCCACCGCTTCCTTTGCCCAAGGTTGAATAGCCGACTTATCGGTAAACATAATCTTGCTTGCCGCAGCGGGCAGGCTCAGCGNNNAACATCACGACAAACTCGGCGCGGGTCACGTCTGCATTCGGCTTGAACGTACCGCCTGGATATCCGCCGACGATTCCTCTTTTTACGGCTTGTCTAATGTCCGAGGCTGCCCAATGCCCGTTAATATCCTTGAAATCAGGAATAGGCTTAATTTCTTCTTCCCCGCAAGAGACCGGATTGGAGCTCCCTTGTTTGACGCATAGCACAGCGAATTTACCTAGATGGTCGATTTCAACCGAGATCCAATTGCCTTCCATTTTGCCTCCAGCCGCCCTTAACCACTCTTTTTTGGCGGAGTCATGATAGAAGATTGCAGGCTCCTGATTTTTTGCCAATTTCGAGGCATCGAATGCCATGGATACCGTAATCCATTTATTGAAGTTATCCGTAATATCTTTTGCAGTATCGAAAACTCCGCTTAGGTTCCGATGTTCTTTCGCAAGTCGTTTTTCGGTTTTCGAATCTCTTTCGATCGTGATCTTGACTTGTCTGTTTGTGGCACCTGATGGAATGGTGATTTTGATCAGGTTCTCGAAACTCACTTCACCGATAGCTCCTGCTGGAAGCGTCAATTGACCATCCGTAGTGACGAATTTGCTCGGACCGTTGTATACATATTCGATTAGGCTCCACCGGGCAAAAAG
>JAQSXN010000491.1 GCA_029256665.1 Paenibacillus sp. | reverse complement strand
AGCCTGAAGTAACGCTTGGCGACTACAAAGGTCTCGAAATCGAAGCGGTTAGCTCCGAAGTGACCGAAGAGGAATTGGCGGCCGAGCTGGAGCGTCTGCAACAACGCCATGCCGAGCTTTCGGTCGTAGAAGAAGGCGCTGCCGAGAATGGCGACATTTCCGTTATCGACTTCGACGGCTACGTGGACGGCGAGCAATTCGAAGGCGGCTTTAGCGAGCGTTACTCCCTGGAGCTGGGTTCGAATTCCTTCATCCCCGGTTTCGAGGAGCAAGTCATCGGCATGCAGCTGGGCGACTTCAAAGACGTTGAAGTAACGTTCCCCGAGGAGTACCATGCGGAACATCTGGCCGGCAAGCAAGCCGTGTTCAAAGTAAAGCTGCACGAGCTTAAGCGCAAATCGCTTCCCGCGCTTGACGACGAGTTCGCCAAAGACGTCAGCGAATTCGACACGCTGGAAGAGTACAAGCAGGATCTGAAAGCGAAGCTTCTGGAGCGCAAGGAGAAGGAAGCCGAGCAAGCGCGCGAGATTGCGGTCGTTGACAAAGCGACTGCCGCCGCCGAAGTCGAAATTCCCGAAGCGATGATCGTTACCGAAACCGACTACATGGTGAAGGACTTCGAAAACCGTTTGCGCGCGCAAGGCATGAACATGGACTTGTACTACCAATTCTCCGGCCAAAACGAGGAAGCGCTGCGCGGCCAAATGCGTTCCGACGCCGAGAAGCGCGTTCGCAACAACCTTGTGCTGGAAGCCATCGCGAACGCGGAAGGCTTTGAGGCCAGCGAAGAAGATCTGGCTGCCGAGCTCGAGAACTTGTCCAAGCAATACAATCGTCCGGCCGAAGAGCTGCGCGACATCTTCGAGAAAAACGGCAACATCAGCAATCTGCAAGAAGACATCTTGCTTCGCAAGACGATCAAATTCTTGCTCGACAACAGCAAAACCGCTTAATATTGCTTAAAACGGCTTGATACACGGAGCGCGCAGGCGAACCGACATAGAAGAATACGACTTACCGAGGATAAGGCGCGTGCATGTAACGTGCCTTATTTTCACCCTACATATAATTAGACCGAATATAGGCCCCCGACGGCGCGAAGGAACCGTACATATCGCGCGTCTGGCGCCGTATACTGTAGTAGCCGGAAAAATGACAATCCATTACTTAACGTGATACAATAAGGAAGCGTTAAAGTCCAAAACGAAAAGAGGTTGGTCGCATGAACCTGGTACCTATCGTAGTCGAACAGACGAATCGCGGTGAGAGGTCCTATGACATCTATTCCCGATTGCTGAAGGATCGCATTATTTTCCTTGGGAGTGCCATTGACGACGATGTCGCGAATTCCATCATCGCTCAGCTGCTGTTTCTGGCGGCCGACGATCCAGAGAAGGACATTCATCTGTACATCAACTCTCCGGGCGGTTCCGTAACCGCGGGAATGGGAATATACGATACGATGCAATACATCAAGCCCGAAGTATCGACGATCTGCATGGGCATGGCGGCAAGCATGGGCTCTCTCCTGCTGACTGCCGGCGCCAAGGGCAAACGCTTCGCGCTTCCCAATGCCGAAGTGATGATTCATCAGCCGCTCGGCGGAGTCCGAGGACAAGCGACCGACATCAAGATTCACGCCGACTGGATTCTCAAGACGAAGCAGAAGCTGAATCAAATTTACGTCGACCGTACGGGACAGCCGTACGAGAAGATCGACCGCGATACCGATCGGGATTACTTCATGAGCGCGGAAGAAGCGCTTAATTACGGCCTGATCGACAAGGTCATCACGACGCCGCTGGGGTAACATTACGTTAGAAGGGGTGAGTACATGTTCAAATTCAACGATGAAAAAGGTCAATTGAAGTGTTCGTTCTGCGGAAAATCGCAGGATCAGGTGCGCAAGCTGGTTGCCGGTCCTGGCGTCTATATATGCGATGAGTGTATCGAGCTGTGCACGGAAATCGTGGAAGAAGAGCTCGGCAACGACGAGGAGCTTGATCTGAAGGATATTCCGAAGCCGCAAGATATCCGCACGATTCTGGACTCCTATGTCATCGGTCAAGATTTCGCCAAGAAGTCGTTGTCCGTTGCCGTGTACAACCATTACAAGCGGATCAATTCGGGCAGCAAGATCGAGGACGTCGAGCTTCAGAAGTCCAACATCCTCCTGCTAGGACCTACGGGCTCCGGCAAGACGCTGCTCGCGCAAACGATGGCCAAAATCTTGAACGTGCCGTTCGCCATTGCCGACGCGACTTCCTTGACGGAAGCCGGATACGTGGGCGAGGACGTCGAGAACATCCTGCTCAAGCTTATTCAAGCAGCCGATTACGACGTGGAGAAGGCCGAACGCGGCATTATCTACATCGACGAGATCGACAAGGTGGCGCGCAAGTCGGAGAATCCGTCCATTACGCGCGACGTGTCGGGCGAAGGCGTGCAGCAGGCGCTTCTCAAAATTTTGGAAGGCACGGTCGCATCCGTTCCTCCGCAAGGCGGACGCAAACATCCGCATCAAGAATTTATCCAGATCGACACGACCAACATTTTGTTCATCTGCGGCGGAGCGTTCGACGGGCTGGAGCAGTTGATCAAACGCCGGATCGGCAAGAAGGTCATCGGCTTCAACAATGCCGGAGACACAACTAAGGATCTCAAGCCGGGCGAATATCTCGGCATGGTATTGCCCGAGGATCTGCTCAAGTTCGGTCTGATTCCGGAGTTCGTGGGTCGTCTGCCGGTAATCTCCACATTGGAGCCGCTCGACGAGCCGGCATTGGTACGGATTCTGTCCGAGCCGAAGAACGCCCTGGTGAAGCAGTACCAGAAGCTTCTCGAGATGGACAACGTCAAGCTGGACTTCGAGCCGGCGGCGCTGGACGCCATCGCGAAGGAAGCGATCAAACGCAATACGGGCGCCCGCGGTCTGCGCGCCATCATCGAGGGCATTATGCTCGACGTGATGTACGAGGTTCCTTCTCGCGACGATGTCAACACTTGCCTCATTACGGAAAAATCGGTGCAGGAGAAGATCATGCCTGAGCTTTCCACCAAAAAGGGCAAGAAAAAGGAAGAAAGCGCCTAATACGGGCATCTAACTCCACCCTGTGGCTGCGGATTTACGCTTGCCGCAGGGTGGACTTTGACGTTTTTGTCACCTTTGCGGCGTGGGCCTCGTAGTAGGAAGATGTGTTCTATTTCGGACGCATGAGAGGGAGAGATAACGAATGTATAAGCGCCAGGATACGGTTCCGGTGAAAGTCGGCGATCTGACGATCGGCGGAAGCAACGAAGTCATCATTCAGAGCATGTGCACGACGAAGACGGCCGACGTGGAAGCCACGGTCGCGGAGATTCTTCGTCTCGAGGAAGCAGGCTGCCAAATCGTCCGCGTTACCGTCAACAATAAGGAAGCGGCCGATGCGATCAAGGAAATCAAGAAACGCATTCATATTCCGCTCGTTGCGGACATTCATTTCGATTATAGACTTGCGCTCGCCGCCATCGAGAACGGCATTGACAAGGTAAGGATCAATCCGGGCAACATCGGACGGCGCGAGAAAGTCGAGGCCGTCGTCAAGGCTTGCAAGGAACGGGGGATCCCGATTCGAATCGGGGTCAACGCGGGTTCGCTGGAGAATCATCTGCTTGAGAAATACGGGTATCCCACTCCTGAAGCCATGGTGGAAAGCGCTTTGTTCCATATCGGCATTCTGGAGGAGCTCGACTTTCACGATATCATCGTTTCGCTTAAGGCATCCGACGTGCCGATGGCAATCGCGGCTTACAGCATGGCGGCCGAGGTGATCAAATATCCGCTTCATCTTGGCAT
>JAQSXN010000490.1 GCA_029256665.1 Paenibacillus sp. | reverse complement strand
TTGAAGTGTTCCATTAACTTCCATGACAAGACAGGACATTTTTTTGTCGGATGTGGACGCATTTTCGGTCTGACGGGAACATCGCCTATAAATATGTCCATAACGTCCAAAGAGAGGCGCTCCTTAGCGGCATCGGCCGTCCGTTATAATAGGGCAGACCAACAAACATTAATGGAGGTTTTCCAACATGCGATCGTATAAAAACCCGCTGCCCGTCGCAACGGACAAGCTTGATCCGGCGACCGTGAAGCTCGGCGTATCGCCTTACAACCCTGATCCCTACGTACTTAAGTGGAACGGACGATACTATGCCTACGCGACGGCTGGGGAAGGCGTCACCGTCATGACGTCCAAAGATATGACGGCCTGGACGCAT
This sequence comes from Paenibacillus sp., assembly GCA_029256665.1. Lineage (GTDB taxonomy): Bacteria > Bacillota > Bacilli > Paenibacillales > Paenibacillaceae > Pristimantibacillus. The sequence continues at coordinate 3,462 of JAQSXN010000490.1, read as the reverse complement.
CGCGGATATGCCTACCGGGAAGCTGATAGACACGGCTACTGGGCTCCCGCGGTCATCTACGATAACGGACTGTTCTATCTCTATGTCTCCAACATGCCGAACGGGGAGGACGACGCTCATCTGCAATTTATGCGGGTTGCCGTGTCGGAGTCGCCGGCAGGACCGTTCGAGCATCGCAAGACGTTGTTCGATACGTTCTCGATCGACGCGCACGTCGTCAGGGATACGGACGGCGGTCTCGTGCTGTTCTACTCGACCAACGAAACATACGGGATCGACGCGCATCGGGCGGGCACGGTCATTGTAGCCGATCGGCTGCTGGATCCTTTGACGCTGGAGGGCAAGCCCAAGTTGATCGTCAGACCGACGCTTGACGAGGAAGTATTCGCGGCGAACCGGTTCGGCGACGGCAGGGATTGGCACACGATCGAAGGCGCCTTCCACTTGAAGCGAGGCGGCAAACATTACGTCATGTATAGCGGCAACGCGTTTACCAGCCCGTATTATTACGTGGGCTACAGCACGGCCGACCATTCGGCCGACAAGTCCTTGACGGAGCTGCAATGGACCAAATATCCGGATGAAGATACGTACGAGCCGCTGCTTAGACAAAACGAAAAAGTGGAAGGCGTCGGCCATAACAGCGTGGCGAAGGCGCCGAACAACATCGACGACTGGATCGTCTACCATGGCCGCGAGGTGCGCGAGCATGGGCCAGAGGATGGCGAGCGCAGGCAAATGCGAATGGATCCCGTTCTGTGGCATGGCGAGCGAATGACGGTTGCCGGGCCGACCTACGAGGCCATGCCCGCGCCGGCGATGCCGACGTTCCGCGATCTGTTCGATCGAGCGGACGCGGGCATAGAAGGCGATATCGGGGGCGGATGGGAGCTCGCCGGCGGCGAATGGCGGGTCGGCGGCCAAGAACTCCGACAAGCCGGACTGGTCGGCATCGGCCGCGCCTATCTCGCTGCGTCCGCTCCGCATGCGCTGTTCGAGGTCAACGTCCGCTGGGAGTACAGCCATATGGGAGGTTTATACGGCGCGATACTGGAGTCCGGAGACGGCACCTTCGCCGAGGTGATGTTCGATGTCGGCAAACGGACGATCGACATCTACCAGACGGTGCGGGGACTCAAGCTGGAGACGATTGGCAAGGCGTTGCCGCCAGGCTTCCGGTTCGACGTTTATCATCAATTGCTTATTCGCGCGGCGGGAAACCGAATCGCGGTCGAGCTCGACGGGGTAGCCGTATCGGAATGGACAAGCTTTGCGCCATTCAGCCGCTATGGTTTGACGACCCACTATACGTCCGCGAGCTTCGCGGGCATCGCGCTGACGGAGACGTTGTCGTTCCTGGAGTCGGGAGCAGCGGCATGCTTGGCGTCGGCCGAGTTCGGCGTCCTATCCGGAGACTGGAGCGCAAGCGGAGCATCCCTGATCGGCATGCCGCGGCAGGGAACCGCCGCTTCGCTTCATGTCGGCAACCCGTTTCCGTCGTTCCCGTCCGTGTGCCGATTCGAAGCGGAAGGAAAGTCGGCGGAGCTCACGTTTACGATTGCAACGAAAGCGGGCGATGAAGCTAGGAGCATCGTATTGAGCGAGGAGGAACTTCGCGGATCGGAGACGCTCCACATCCGTCATGAGGGAGGCCGGCTGCAGGCTTGGGCAGGCGATCGGGTCGCGCTCGAGGCCTCAGCCGAATCCGGCTGGCTATCGCTAACCGTGTCTTCCGGCCGCAAGATCGCGCTGCGCAATCTGGAGTGGACGGCGCTCGGAACCTAAAAAATTGTCCATAGCATACAAAAAGATGACATTTTTCGGCTATCGGCCCTAGGGTAAGATGGGAACCAAGAAAGAGATCGCGTCTTTCCAACCATCCACTAGGGGGAAACGAAGAGATGAAAAAAGCTACGACTTGGCTATCGGTACTGACGGTATTCGCAATGGTCGCGACCGGATGCAGCAATAACGGCGGAGACGCGGGAGGCAATGCGGAGGGAGCGGGCAACGGCGGCGGAGACAAAGGCAAAAAAACCGAGTTCCTGTTCTGGACTCCGTTCTCCGGAGCAGACGGCCCGTTCATGAAGGAGATCGTCGACAAATATAACGCGTCCCAGGACAGCTACAAAATCAACTTCGTCATTCAGCCTAACGGCGAATATTACAAGCAGCTCGACGTGGCGCTCAGCACGGGCAAGGATCGCCCGGACCTGATGATCATGCATCTGGACCAAATCCCGACTTACGCAAGCAAAGGCCAACTGCAAGAGATGGATACGCTCGCGGGAGCGGCAGGCATCAACAAAACGGATTACGTGGAAGCGGCGGTCAACTACGCGACGATCGAAGATAAGCTGTACGGCATCCCGCTCGACATCCATCCGCTGGTCATGTATTACAACAAGGATCTGCTGGAAGCGGCGGGCGTCACGAGCCCTCCGACCAACCGCGAGGAGTTCGACGCGGCGGTGGAGAAAGTGACGAACAAAGACAAAGGCATCTACGGTTACGTCGTGCCGACGCTGTGGCCGCAGCAATTTATTTTCCCGACGCTGGTCTGGCAGAACGGCGGCGAGCTGTGGAACGGCACGGACGTTGCTTACAACTCCCCCGAAGCGGTGGAAATGATCCAGTGGCTGCGCGGCATGGTCGACAAAGGCGTATCGCCGGGCAACGTGCAGCAGGACGGAGAGAATACCTTGTTCCTGCAAGGCAAAAACGCGATTCAATTTAACGGTCCATGGATGAAATCCCAATTCGACGAAGCGGGCCTGAACTACGGCGTCGCGCCGATGCCCCAAATCGGCAAGGCGAAGCAAGCGGTATTCGGCGGCTCCCACAACTTCGCGATTCCGAAGGACGTGAAGGACGAAGCGATTATCGCAGGCATTGGCGACTTCCTCAAGTACGTATCCACCAACTCGCTGGAGTGGGCGGAATCGGGTCAAGCGCTGGCCGCCAAGCCGATGATCGAAAGCGCGGAATTCAAAGCCTTGCCGCAAAGCGCCATCGCGGAAAGCTTCTCTTACGTGCAGTTCGCGCCGAACGTGCTGAACTGGCCAACGATCTCCGAGCCGATCTGGGGCGAGCTCAACAGCGCGCTGCTCGGCAAGAAGGATCCGCAGAAAGCAATGGATGACGCCGCGGCGAAATCCAAGCAAGCGATCGGCAAGTAACGGCAAGCGCTAGAAACGGTGAAGGACGGGACGACTATGCTCGCTCCCGTCCTTTCCCGCTTTTTGAAGACGGCGACAGCCGTTTCGCCTCGATACGCACGCTTTAGTGACACGTCAGTTTCGTTGGAGGGATGACAGATATGAGAACGTCTTGGACGTCCAAACTTACGTCGGCATTGTTCGCTTTGCCGTATACCTTATGTTTCGCCATGTTCCTGCTGTTCCCTATCGGGTACGGCGTTTATATCAGCTTTCACGACTTCGAATTATTGTCCGAGGAGCA
>JAQSXN010000489.1 GCA_029256665.1 Paenibacillus sp. | reverse complement strand
CGGAGCCGTTCTGGTGCATCGTATGCTCGTATAGTGGGACGAACTTTCCGTCCGCGAGCTTGCCCAGCTCAAAGGTGACCGGTATGCCCTTCTCCTCCTTGATGACGATCGCGCTCCGTCCGTCGTCCGACAGCCTAACGGAATAATAAAACGTAGCCCCGTTCTGCTCCGGCAACACGTACATCTCTTTGGCCCCATTCGCCGTATGATAGACCTCGATGCCTAACCGGCCCTCTTCGGAGAGCGTGAAGTAGGAGAAGGAGTCGCCGTTGTCCGACCACGTGATGCTGCTCGCCCCCATCCGCAAGACGGACCTTAAAGCGCCGATTTCCTTCTCCTCCCCGTTCCCGATCGTCACAAGCGTCAGCTTGGACTCCTCCCCAGGCTCCTCGTTATAGGAATAACCGACGAGATAGCGCCCGTCCGGGACAAATTGCCGATGTCGAGGAGATAGCCCTCTATGTCGCGAATGCGCGCCGCCTTATCGTAAGGCGCCGCGAATTTGTCGACGGCTATGCCTCCCTTGAAGCCCCAAGTCAGTCGAATCAACTCGCCGCTTCCGGTCCACCGGAACAAGCCGCCGTATTTCCGGTCGCCGTTCGGCAGCCGGTACAGCGCATCGATCTCGAACATGTCGCTGCTGGATGCCGCGGGCTCCTCCTCCGCATCGTCCGGAATGATGATCGTTTCCGTTCCTAGCGCCCCCGCGCAGCCGGTCAATGCCAGCGTCAGCAACAGAAGGACGAGGAAACATGCCTGCGTTGCAGCTTTGCGATTGCGATTCCGCATCATTCCGCCTCCTTTGCTTTCGCGCCTTGAAGTTCCAGCGTGACGCTAGTTATCCCATGGTCGCTCGCGATGCCGATCGTGCCGCCCAGCTCGTCCACGATCGACTTGGCGATGGAGAGACCGAGCCCCACGCTGCCTTGTTCCCTGGCCGAACGTTCTTCGGCCCCGAAGGGCTCGAACAAGCTCGCCCACTTGTCCGGCGGAATCGGGCGTCCGGGATTGGCGATCACGATCCTCACGCCTCCCGCCGTCGCGCCTGCCGCCACCGCGATTTCCGCGCCGGGATCGCTGTATTTAATGGCGTTATCGATTAAGTTGATCAACAATTGACGCAGTTTATCGGGCTGGGCCTCTACGTACAGCTCGTCCCCGGTCTCGAGGCGAATGGTTTTCTTGTAACGCTGCGCCTTGAAGGACATCGCGTCGCACACGTCCCCCAGCAGCGCCCCGGCTTCGATCCGGCCGCTATCCTCCCAGCCGGCCTGCTCCTTCGACGTTTCCAGCAGGGACACGACCATGCCGTGCAGCCGCTGGCTTTCGTCCACGATATGATCCATCCCCTTGCGGAAAAACGCGGGATCATTCTCGCCGTTCTCGCGAATGAGCTGCGCGTAGCCCAGAATGGAGGTCAGCGGCGTCTTGAGCTCGTGGGTGACGTTGTCGAAGAAATGTTTGCCTTGCAAATGCAGCCTCTCCAGCCGGTCGCGGTCCCGCTCGATCTTCCCGATCTGGCTGCGCAGCTGACCGATCATGTCGTTGAAATTGTCCGCCAGCCGGCCGATTTCGTCGCGCCGGCCTACCTCGAGCCGCACGTCCAAATTTCCTCGCATGACCTCCGCCGAAGCGCCCTCCAGCTTGGACAGCGGCACCGTGATATGGCGCGACAGCAAATACGAGAACAGGAACGCCGCCGCAAAGATCGCAAGAGCGAGATAGAATACGGCGTTCAAGATCCGGTCCGACTGCTCGTAGAGCAGATCGAACGGCTTCGAATACCGCAGAATGCCGATTTTCGTTCCGTCGATGACGACGGGATACGAATAGAAAACGGCCGCCGTGCCGCCATCGTAGGAGATCGTGTAGGCCGTCGCTCCCCGCGCGGCTTGCTTTAAGTCATCGTCTCCGGCGCCCGAGAAGACGGGCGCGTCCGACGCGTGGATAAGTTCGCCGTCTATGGTATAAGCGCCAACCTCGCTGGACGTGGCGTAACGCAGATCGCCGATCATCTCCTCCGCAATTTGGCCGAAGTAGATCTCGTCATTGTCGAAGTGGTTGATCATGAACGCTTGGCGCACGTAGCTATTGCCCGTTTTTTTGAGGCCGAGCAGGTCGTCGGTAATGATTTTCTGATTGCTGGTGGAGATGATGCTCGTGACCGTCCAGCTGAGCAGCAGGAACGACACGGCGAAAATAAGGAAAAAGCCGGCGATGAATTTGAACCTGATGGATCGGAACCCCGCGCGCATGGCTAGTCGGCTTCCTTCTCGAATTTGTAGCCGATGCCGAACACGGTCGTGATCAGCTCGCCGATGTCAAGCTTCTTGCGCAGCCGCTGGATGTGGTTGTCGACGGTTCTCGTCTCGCCGACGTAATCATAGCCCCATACCAGCTCCAGCAGTTCATCCCTGGTGAAGATCCTGCCGCGGTTCGTGCACAATTTGAGCAGCAGATCGAACTCCTTGGGCGTCAGGTCGACCGTCTCCCCGTTCCGTTTCACGAGCCGCTCGCCGCGCACGATCTCGATATGCTTGAAGCGAAGCGGATCCGCGCCTGCTTCGTCCTGCGCGGGTTGGCCCGCTTGGGCGAAACGCCGCAGGATCGTGCGGATCCGCGCGATCACCTCCCGCAGGTCGAACGGCTTCGTGATGTAGTCGTCCGCTCCGAACTCGAGGCCGAGTATTTTGTCCGTGATGTCGGATTTGGCCGTCACCATCAGGATGGGAATGTTGTAGCTCGCGGTCACCCTCTTGCAGATATCCAGCCCGCTTCCGTCCGGCAGCATCCAGTCGAGAACCAGCAGATGAGGGCGGAAAGTCTCCATCGCCTTTAATCCGTCGGCGCTGCTCCCGGCGTACTGCACCTCGTAGCCTTCCCGCGTCAAGCCGTATGCCAGAAGCTCCGCGATCGCCGCTTCGTCTTCTATGATCAAAATCTTCGTTTTCTCCATGGTTCGGCGTTCTCCAATATGCCCTCCGACGGGCGAAAGTTTGCCTCCATCATAGCACGAAGTTGTCATCAAGTTGTAACGGGCGGATTGGAGCGCGATTACTGTGCGGAGCGGGCGCGGGGGTTATGAGTTTGTCCGCAAAAGTCGTGCTATCGCGCGGTGCTGCTTCGAGCGCTGCAACCCGAAAATTTCGGGTTAGAGCGACATGCGGCGCTACTTTGAGCGCTGATGCGCGAAAAAATAAGGCGGCGCGGAGGTCCATTTCCCCCGCGCCGCCATCCCAAGCTCGTCTATTTCGATTTACCCTCCAGAATCGCCGAAGCTACCTCATTCGCTCCCTCGATCGTTTCCGCATGGCTTGCAAAGTAACCATGGTTCATCCCGTAAACTTCGTTAAACCCTTTAAGATGAATCCATAAGTTATCGAAGTCGGGAGACACATTTACACTGCCCAGCACTTCGAAATTAGGAGGCGAAGGAACATCTTTTATGATGATTCCTATCCAATAATCGGTAGAATTGTCATCGTACATTTTAAACTCGTAGCTCAACTCGCCTACCCCGACCTCTCCCACGAACGAATCCCTGCCGAACAAGCTGCGATATTGAGTCCCTTTCAGATGAGTCGTCTCCACGAACGTCTTCCGCGACTCGGGCTCATACACGATTCCGGAGTAGCTTCGATCGATCTCTTCAGGCAAATGAAAGACAATCAAGAAAACGACGATGCCCGTCAACCCCGCGATCCACAACAGCGGAATCCATCGAATCCGTCTAGCCGTCGCGCTCATATCGTCCCCACTCCCCTACGACCGCTTTCAAACAAAACCTCTATTCTCCATTATCGTTAGAATCGCGGGAGGCCGCAAGCTCCGCGCGCATCCG
>JAQSXN010000488.1 GCA_029256665.1 Paenibacillus sp. | reverse complement strand
CCAATAAATTGGGCGTAAATCCATGAAATAGCCGCGCTGGCAACCGTTACAGAATGAAACGAACCGATTTGTGCAGAATAGGCGCCATGGCAACCGTTAGACGAGCCGCCCATGCGCCTATTCACCTGCATACTCAGTCTTCGGCTGCCCCTCCAACAGCTCACGACACCGATCCCGTTCCGAACAGCTTGCGGTACGTTTCGGGCGTCATGCCTTCCTTGCGTCGGAACGTGGCCACGAAGTGGCTGGCGTCTCGAAAGCCGACGGCTTCCCCGATCTGCCGGACGGTCCAATCCGGACGGGCTGGCAACCATTCCTTCGCTTTGCGAATGCGGAGCTGAATCAAGTAGGCATAAGCCGTCAGGCCGAACAGCTCCCGAAACTTTTCGTTTAACGGCCTCTCTCCGATAGAAAGCAGGGAAGCCATCTCCGCGAGACCGATCCCGGGATCCGCGAATTCCGTTTCGAGCCAGTCCAGCAACACCTGGACGCGCTCAAGCCGCTTCGATATGGAAGGCCGGTTATCCGTCCGCGCTTCCGTTCGCAGCAAGGTCAAGAACCGGTACAGGTCCGACGAGAACTGCCAGCCTGACGGGTCCCCGCCGGCTTCCGCCAATGTCAGCATCTCCTCGAGCAGTTCGGCAATTCGGTCATTGCCGATCTCCAGCTGGAATCGCTCCGCGTTGCCCCAGCCGAAGGACCGGACGAGGCTTGCGGCCATGCTTCCGTGAAACGTAATGAACCCGGAATGCCATGCGCCGTTTTTGGCTTCGTACGAATGGGGGATTCCCGGATAAAACAGGACGCCCGTATAAGGCGTCATCTTCCAGGTCTGACCGCCTACGATTAACTCGCCTTCGCCGCCAAGCGTCTGAAGCCAGTGGAAATAAGGGTAGCCGCTCGGCCGATCGATCGCCTCTTGCTCGGTGTTCGTGCCGATCGATTCGATCTGCAGCGGAAGAAGCTCCGCGGGGGAAGCGGGAACGATCCTGCGTTTCATGGTTCGACCTCCGGTTTTCTTGCCACATAAGAATTTAATTTGATTCCGAGAGACCTCCGATAGGAGGTTTTCTTATATACCAAATCAATATTATTATATAGGATGTCGCTATAGGAAGTCATACAATAGAGGAGAGAAATGCGGTTTTATCATACAACCCGAGGAGTGACACGATGATCAGCGCTAAAAAACCGAAAATTTGGTACGGCGGCGACTATAATCCCGATCAATGGGAAAAGGAAATATGGGACGAGGATTTGCGCATGTTTAAGCTGGCGGGCATCGACGTTGTTACGCTAAATGTTTTTGCATGGGCCAAAAACCAGCCAGACGAAAACACCTATGACTTCGGCTGGCTAGACGAGATGATGGACAAGCTCCACGCGGACGGAGTCGGCGTCTGCCTCGCGACAAGCACGGCCGCGCATCCCGCTTGGATGGCACGCAAATATCCGGACGTGCTCCAAGTCGACTTCAATGGCCATAAAAGGAAGTTCGGCGGCCGTCATAACTCGTGCCCGAACAGCCCGACGTTCCGCAAATATTCGGCACGCATGGCGGAGAAGCTCGCGGAACGCTATAAGGATCACCCCGCGCTTCTCATTTGGCATATCAACAACGAATACGGCGGGGCCGGCAACTGTTATTGCGACAATTGCGAAGCCGCGTTCCGCGAATGGCTGAAAGCGCGCTACGGCACGCTTACGACGTTGAATCGCGCGTGGAACACGGGATTTTGGGGCCACACGTTCCATGACTGGGAAGATATCGTACTGCCAAGCGGCCGCAGCGAAGAGTGGGCCGGCGCGAACGGCCGGACGGAAACGAATTTCCAGGGCATCTCGCTGGATTACATCCGTTTCCACTCCGACAGCTTGCTCGACTGCTACAAACTGGAATACGAAGCCGTCAAAAAACATACGCCCGACGTTCCCGTCACGACGAATTTGATGGGCGCGTTCAAGAAACTCGATTACCACAAATGGGCTAAACATATGGACGTCGTGTCATGGGACAATTATCCCCGGTTCGATACGCCGCACAGCTACACGGGCATGATGCATGATCTCATGCGCGGCCTGAAGGACGGCCAACCGTTTATGCTGATGGAGCAAACGCCGAGCCAGCAGAACTGGCAGCCTTACAACTCGCTTAAGCGTCCCGGCGTCATGCGGCTGTGGAGCTACCAAGCGGTAGCAAGGGGAGCGGATACGATTCTGTTCTTCCAGCTTCGCCGATCGATCGGCGCTTGCGAGAAATATCACGGAGCCGTAATCGAGCATGTCGGCCACGAGCATACGCGGGTATTCCGGGAGTGCGCGCAGTTAGGCGCGGAGCTGGGCGGGCTCGGCGATTCGCTCTTGGATTCGCGTGTTCAGGCTAAAGCAGCGATACTGTTCGACTGGGAGAACTGGTGGGCGGTCGAAATGTCTAGCGGTCCGACCATCGCGCTTAAATATGTAGACGAAGCGCATAAGTTTTACGATGCGTTATACCGCCAAAGCATTGCGGCGGACGTAGTGAGCGTGGAAACGGACTTAAGCGGATACGATCTCGTCATCGCGCCGGTCATGTACATGGTGAAGCGCGGACTCGCCGATAAGCTGGAGCAATTCGTGCAGAACGGCGGCACGCTCGTCTCGACCTTCTTTAGCGGCATCGTCGACGAGAACGATCGCGTCAAGACGGGGGGATATCCCGGCGAGCTCAGAAAGCTGCTGGGCATTTGGTCCGAGGAAATCGACGCGCTGCTTCCAAGCCAGCGCAATCGCTTAATCCCAAGCGACGGAACGACAGGGTTCAAGGCGGACTACGAGTGCGGCATGCTCTGCGATCTCATCCACTCCGAAGGCGCGGAGGTGAAGGCGGTGTACGGCGAAGATTTCTATCGCGGCATGCCGGCGCTTACCGTCAACAAGTTTGGCGAAGGCGAAGCATGGTATTTGGCGACGAGCCCGGAGCCGGCGTTCCTTCGGGACTGGTTGTTGCAGCTGTGTTCCGCCCGCGGCATCGAGCCTCTCGTTCCGAGCGTGCCGGAAGGCGTAGAGACGACGCTGCGGTCCAAGGACGGTCAAGGCTACTTGTTCGTGCTTAACCATAACGCGGAAGCCGTCACCGTCGAATTGGGCCATCGGTCCGGCATCGATCTCTTGACCGGCCAAGCTGTAGCGGGCGGCGGAGTCGAGATCGCGGGACGAGATGTACGCATTATTAAACTCCAATCATAGAGCCGAGGTTTGAGTTGCCAATCAACCGCCTAGCGGAAGGGAGCAGGGATGGACGACATGAAATTGAACGCAAAACAGAGCGAGCTGAAGCAAGTCGCCGGACGAGTGGCGGAGTATACGTTTGGGATGGATTTGACGTGGGATTGGCCGGGCGGCGTCGCCTATTATGGCGTCAGCCGGGCATTCGAGGTGACGGGCGACCGAGTTTATCTAGACCGGATGATCGCTTGGGTCGACGAATATCTCGAAGCGGGACTGCCGGTGTGGACGGTCAACTCTTGCGCGATGGGGCATATGCTGCTGACATTGTACGAACACACGAAGGATGAACGGTACGCGGAGCTGATCTTCAGCAAGCTGGATTACCTGGAAAACCATGCGCTTCGTTTCGGGGACCGGGTGCTTCAGCATACGGTATCGGCCAACAACGATTTTCCGGAGCAATGCTGGGCGGATACGTTGTTTATGGCGGCGTATTTCATGCTGCGCGCGGGCATCGCGTTTGACAAAAAACATCTCGTGGAGGACGCGCTGCATCAATTTTATTGGCACATCAACTACCTGCAGGACGAAGACGACAGTCTGTGGTACCACGGCTACAATCATATCGCCAAGGATCATATGTCGGGCATGTATTGGGC
>JAQSXN010000487.1 GCA_029256665.1 Paenibacillus sp. | reverse complement strand
GACTGAGAGGATCTTGGAGCTGCTGCCGGCCTGCAAAATCATCATTTTGAGCGGTTACACGGACTTCGAGTATGCCCGCAAGGCGGTCAGCCTGGGAGCGGTGGACTTTGTCAAAAAGCCGTTCACCATAGGCGAGATCGTGGACGTGACGCTTAAGGCGAAGGCGCTTTGGCAAGAGGAGGAGAACACCAAACGCTCCATCGATCGGCTCAAACGGGACATCGAAGCCAGCATGCCGGCCTTGCGGCAGGAATACTTGAACATGCTGCTGCAATTCCAAGCCAGCCCCGCCAGGGCGGCGGAGCTGTGGCGGTTTCTCCGTCTGGACATGGAGCCCGAAGACTTGACGGTCATGGCCATCGAGATCGACGACTTTCAGCGCAAGTATTCGGACAAGTCCGTCCAAGAGATCGAGCTGATCCGGTTCTCGCTGCAAAATATATTGGAGGAAACGATCCGCGATTTCGCCCGCGGCACGTTGTTCCGGGAGACGTCCCGCCGCTTCGTCGTCATGCTCAGCATGGTCGACCGCAAGGCGGCCATGCGGATCGCGGAAGCCTGCTGCGCCAATATCGCGGCGTATACCAAATTCACCGTATCCATCGGCGTGGGCAACCCCGCCGCCGGCGTGACGGAGCTATCCGAGTCGTACCGGCAGGCCTGCACCGCGCTGTCCTACCACTTCTACTCCGGCGGCAACGCGGTGCTGCACTTCGACGAGGCCCCGCTTGGCCATGCGGGCCAGCATGCCTATTCGTTCAAGCTGGAGGAGACGCTGGTGTTCGCGCTGCAATCCGGCAATCGGGAGATGGTCCTGGATACGATCGGCAAGCTGATTCTGGAGCTGTCCGGCCAGCAGCCGTATCCCGAGCCGGAGCAGGCGGTGAGCACGTTCGTCGTGTGGGCGTCGGTCATCTACCGGACGCTGCGGAGCAGCCTGCCCGCGGAGAAGCTCCAGCGGCTGGAGGAGGGCGTGCGCGCGATTCGGCTCAATACGGACGGATCGCTCCAGAGCTTGTCGGAGCTTCTTAAGGACATGGCGGAAGAAGGCTGCAGCCTCATCGTCGACGACCGGCAGAACGAATCGCAGAAGATCGTGCGCAAGGCGACGGATTACATTCGGACGCATCTCGGCGACGAGCTGACCGTCAATCGGTGCGCGAAGGTCGTGAACCTGAGCGGGGGTTATTTTGCGAATTTATTCAAGCGGGAGACCGGCGTTACCTTCAACCATTACGTCACGCAGGAGCGGCTGGAGCGGGCCAAGAAGCTGCTCGTCCAGAACGTGCCCGTGCAGGACATCGCCGCGGAGCTCGGCTACGAGCATCGGCGTTACTTCAGCGACGTGTTCAAGAAGCATACGGGAATGACTCCTAGCGAATTCAAGGAATTTTACCAGAGCGGAACGTAGACGCAAGAGAGTCGGATTTCTGCCCTTGTTGTCGGAAATGACGCATTATGCGTCTCGAGAGATCGAATTATACTAAAGTTGCTAGAGACGTTCAGCACTATATTCCGCGCAAGGGGAGGCAATATCGAGATGAAAAAGAAACTGGGGATCTTGGCGTTAAGCCTGACGCTGACGGCGTCGCTGGCCGCATGCGCCTCGGGTAACGAGACGGGCAATAACGGGGGCAACAAGGGCAACAACGCGGGCGGCGCGGCAACGGAAGCGCCGAAGGACGACGCGCCGGCGGAAAAAACGAAGATCACGTACTGGACGGGCGATCGCCACGACGGGGATTACATCAAGGAAACGATTACCCGCTTCAACGAAACGAATAAAGACAACATCGAAGTCGAGCTCGTCGTGAAGACGGAGGAGTACGACCAGGCTCTGGACATCGCCTTCGTTGGAGCGCAGGCGCCGGACGTGTACCGCGTCAAGGAAAACACGATTCAAACGTATTACAAAAAAGGGTATCTGGAGCCGATCGACGCTTATCTGACGGACGACATCAAAGCGAAGTTCCCGCTAATCGACAACTTCAGCAGCTTCGAAGGCAAAACGTACAGCTTGCCGAACTATGGCTCGACGATGAGGCTCGTGTACAACATCGACCTGTTCGAGAAGGCGGGCATCGCCGGCCCTCCGACGACGCTCGCCGAGATGGTGGACGCCGCCAAAAAAATCACGGAAGCCGGCAAAGCCGACGGCGCTTACGGCTTCGCGCTTAACTTCAAGAATCCGGGCAGCGCGTTCGGACGTTCCGCCCGCGTCATCGCGGAGATGAGCGGCCTCGGCGGCTTCGGCTTCGACTTTAAGACCGGCCAGTTCGACTATACCGGCTTCAAGCCGATCATCGACGCCTTCAAGCAAATGAAGGACGACGGCAGCATGCTGCCGGGAACGGAATCGCTCGACATCGACCCGCTCCGCGCGCAATTCGCGGAAGGCAAGATCGGCATGTACCTGAGCTTCTCCTCCGAGCCGGGCGTGTACAAAAACCAATTCCCGACGACGATCAAGTGGGCGGGCGCGTTGCCTCCGACGATCGACGGAACGATTAAAGGCGCTTCGGGCTTCCTCGGCGGCCAATGGATGGTCATGAGCAGCCAGTCCAAGAACAAGGAAGCGGCTTGGAAGTTCATGGAGTTCATGTACAGCGACGAGGTGCTCAAAGGGTACGCGGAGGGCGGCTTCGGCATCCCGATGGTGCCGCACATCGCCGAGACGGCAGCCAAACCGGAAATCGCCGGCATCGACGGTTTCTTCCCGACGAAGTACGACGGCGTATGGCCGCTTAGCCCGACCGTAACGGTGGAAGGCGCCGGCAATTGGGATGAGTTCTGGCGCTACGTCAACGAAGGCGGCGACTTCGACAAGCTTGCGCAAGATTTGAACAAACGTTACAACGCCGCGCTGGACAAAGCGAAAGCGAACGGCGAAGTGACGATCGAAGCCGATCCGAGCTTCGACCCGGCATCCATGCAAGGCACGTTCGCGAAATAAGTCTACGATCGAGGGAGAAGGGAAACCAAGGGATATCCTGGAGGTTTCCCTTTTTCTCTAAAAAGAAAGGAACAGGAGGATGCCGGCATGAACCGCGTTCAACGATTAATCAACGGATACAGCTTCATACTACCGAGTCTCGTCTTCACGCTGGTGCTCGGGGTGTACCCCATTATGTGGGCGCTCCGGTACATGTTCTTCGATTACAAAGGATATGGCGAAGCCCGCTACATCGGACTCGACAATTTCGCCAGATTGATGCGCGACGAGCTGTTTTGGGACTCCGTCGTCAATACGTTCGTCTACGCGGGCGGCAAGCTCGCGATCACGATTCCGCTGGCGCTGCTGCTGGCCGTTATTTTGAATCGGAAGCTGCGCGGCAGGCATGCGCTTAGAGCCATCATCTTTATGCCGACGATTATTAGCTCGGCCGTCATGGCCGTCGTGTTTTTCATTATTTTCAACTCGTACAACGGCATCTTGAACCAATTGCTTCTGAAATACGGCATCATCTCGAAAGCTATCGATTGGCTTGGAGCGGACAACGCGATGCTGACGGTCGTCATGATCGCGGCCTGGGGCGCCATCGGCAACTACATGCTGCTCTTCCTCGCCGGCTTGCAGAGCATACCGGACGATATCTACGAAAGCGCGTCGCTGGATGGGGCCAACCCCGTGCAGCAGTTCAGATACATTACGGTGCCGATGCTGGGACCCGTCCTGCAGATGATTATCATGCTTGCCATCACCACGGCGCTCAAGGGCTACGAGAGTATCATGGTTCTAACGGAGGGCGGACCGTTCGGCAAGACGAACGTCATGTTCCTCTACGTGTACCGGCTGCTGTTCCCGGTATCGACCGGCTCCGTCGTCGAGCAGCAGATCGGCTACGGCAGCGCCGTCGGCTTTGCCAGCGCCGTCATCGTCGGG
>JAQSXN010000486.1 GCA_029256665.1 Paenibacillus sp. | reverse complement strand
CCCACGACCTCTATGCCGTCCTCCGTGTCCAGCACGGCGGCCAACCCGATCCGAACCATCTCGTGATCGTCGACAAGAAGTACTTTGATTGGTGCCTCCATTCCAACATCTCTCCCTATAAATTATATCGAAACCGATTTTCCTTGGCTGTCGACAGGTACCCACAAATGAATCGTCGTGCCCTCTCCGGGCTGCGAAATCATCTGAAGCGCGCCGCCAAGCTCGTTGACCCGCTCCTCCATGGTGAGCAACCCGTATGATGTCTGTTTCTTGGCTTCCAGATCGAAGCCGATGCCGCTGTCCTGTATCGTCATATGCACCTTGTTGTCCAGGCGAAGAAGACGAATATGCATCTTGTCGGCCTTGGAATGACGCAATGTATTCGATAGCGCCTCTTGCGCGATACGGAACAGATGATCTTCCGCGGCGGGCAGCAGCGTTATGGCTTCGTCGACCTCCAGCGTAATATCCATCGGGATTTTCTGCTGCAGCTCTTCGATCAACGCCTTCAGCGCTTGTCCGAGGTTTTTCCCTTCCAGATGGACCGGACGCAGATGAAGCAGCAGGGCCCGCATCTCCGATTGAGCCACCGCGGCCATTTCCTCGATTAATTGCACCTGCCGCTTCGCGCGCTCCCAGTCCCGCTCGATGGTACGGCTGACGGCCGTCGCGGTCATCGAGATGGCGAACAGCTGTTGGCTCACCGCATCGTGCAGCTCGCGCGCAAGACGTTGCCTCTCCTCGATTACGGCCGTAAACCTGACCTTCTCCCTCCAATTCGGATCGTCGTCCATTTCGTCTTGATTGTCGCCGCTGGGACGATCGCTGTCAATGGTAACGGCATAGGACGATCGTTTCTTTTGCTGCTCCGTCAGCCGCCTGAGCGCTGCTTTCAGCTTGGAGTTCTGCAGGTAACTCATAACAGTGGCCGCCGCCAGACCGCCGCCTACGCCGATCAGCCCCATCACCGCCCACTTCCCTTTGAGCGTGTATAGCTCCACTACGTCCAGTCCTTGCAAGACGATAACCGCCAGACTGACGATAATGAGCAGCCATAACACCGTCTCCGCCGTATTGCGCTTTCTGGCCGCCGATTGTTCTTCGGCATCCCGACCGCGCTTATCCTGATCCCCTTGCATGTAACACGCTCCTTATGTAACCCGGGCAGGCGCTAGCCAACACCCTCCGGTCATCATCCAATAACCCGCCAAAGCAGGAAAGAGCAGACCGTCGCCGGTCCGCTGCTTCCTCTTAGCCGTTGTTATTCGGTTGCGTTATCGTTCGACTGCGACGCGGGCGCGGTAACGTTTAGTCTGCTCTTGAGCGCTTCCAGCTGCTCGTCGACTTTCATTCGTTTCTCGAGATCCGCCGTACTTACCGGGGCGGAGCCGCCTTGGCCGCTGTAGCCGTAAGGCGTGCGAATGACATCCGCTTCCGCTTCGAGCTGCAAGATCTTCTCTTCCATCCGGTAGAAGCCGCGGGACGCGGTGCCGCTGTCGATGGAGTGGTTCGAGCTAAGCTGGGCCATTTGTTTTTGCGCCTTGGCGACCTGGGCGCGGGATGCCAGCTCGTTGCGCTTGTTGCGAAGCTGATAGAACTCTTCTTTCATGCCGTGCAACTGCTGCATCAGCTCTTCGGCTTGCGCTTTTGCTTGGGCATGCAGATCGATGTATTCCGTCACCTTTTGATCGAAGTACAGCTTCTCTTCGAGCAGCTTGCGCGTCAGCTCTTCTTGGCCGGCGCGGAGCGCGGCTTCGGCCTTCGACTCGCGATCGGCGCTATTGCGCACCGAGTCGTCGAGGCGTTGCTTCATGCGGCGCTCGTTCGCCATTTGTTTCGCGACCGTTACCTCCGCTTGATGAATTTCGGATTCCATATCCCGAAGGTATTGATTGAGCATGATAACCGGATCTTCCATTTTGTCGAGTACCTCATTCATCGATGCTTTCGTCATGTCCTTCATTCTTTTAAAGATTCCCATTTTGTTATTCTCCCTTCTCGTACTTTGCGATTTTAGTTTTTAATTCCTCGATTTCGCGTCTTAGCGCCTTTTTCTCGAGATCATCCATCATGCTATCGAATCCGGGCGTTCCGGCAGGCTCTTCCTTGCCGTAATTCCAATTCTCCTGAGGCGGCGGCGTTGCCTGTCCGTACGATGCGTTGTACGGTCTGCCTTGTCCATGTCCGCTTGAGTGGCCGTAATTGCCGTTATATCCTCCGTTGTAGCCGCCTCCGTAACCTCCCCCGCCGTACCCGCCGCCAAAGCCTTCAGCGCTGTAACCGCCATGACCGTAGCCACCATGGATCGGCGGTTCCTTCGGAATGACCAAGTAAGCAAGCAGATAGAAGAATATTACAGCTCCTCCCGTGATAAGCGTAACGACGACCAGCAGAATCCTGAGCAAGGTGGCGTCGACGTTCAACATTTCGCTTAGTCCGCCGCACAATCCGAGCAGCTTCTTGTCGCGTCTGGAGCGATATAATTTTCTCAAGATGACCATCCTTCCTTCTCAAGTTTGCGTTTCAGTTCGTTAAGCTCGCGTTCGATGACGGATTTAACCGTGCTGCCGAGACCCGTGCTCTCCATCTCGTGACCCATCCGGCGCACGTCGCGGATGCTCTTCGCTTCCGTTTCGAGATCGTTAATGCGATCCTCCATCCGGCGGAACATCGCGCCCGGCTGCGGGCCCGTTTCGCCATAGCCGCCGAATCGGCTGTTCATCCGTTGCTGCAATCGAACCGATTCCATGCGCGCCGCGTAATATTCGCGTTTGTCGTATACCGACTGATATTCGCTGCGCATTTCCCGAAGCTGTTCTTCAAGCTCCAGCGTATGCTGTCTGCTCTGCTCGAACAATTCCTTATATTGAACGGCGCGTTCCTCGGAACTTGCTTTCTCGTGAAGCGCGTATCTGGCCATGTTCTCTTCCCCGGCCTTCAGCGCGGTCATCGCTTGCTGCTCCCTGCGCTCCTTCTGCGACTCCGCCTGCAGCCATTGCGCTCTCAGGTGGTTCGAGTGATTCGTGTATTGTTGGTGAAGCTTTTCCGCTTGTATGATATCCTCTCTGGTGGACCAGAGAAATTGGTCGATCATCCGAACCGGATCCTCAGCCTTCTCCAGCCTTTCGTTTAACGTTGCGACCGTGATATCGCGAATTCGTCTTACGATGCTCATCTCCATATCCTCCTCGAAGGGTTCGCAAGCGGCAATTGCCGCCCGTTCCGCCTGTTTCCTTAGTTCATTCCGCGTTTGCCGCCTTTAAACAACGATACGCCTGCTACTACAAGTCCGATAGCCAGGATCAGCATCAGCAGTCCGCCGAGCTTGCCTAGAACCATGATTCCGCCAAGCGCGATCAAAATGCCGCCGATCAGCTTCTTGTTGTTTAACCACCCCACGACGCCGAATCCAATCAGAATAAACGGAATCAGGAAGCCGATGATTCGGCCGAAGTCGATGTTCAGGAAGTTCAACGCGGCTAGTCCGCCGACGATAATGAGCAGTACGCCTAATGCGCTTTTACCATTCATGTCCAATTATCTCTCCTTTCTTCTATTAGAATTCTTTCATATTCGCTTTTGTCTTGACTGTTGTTGCTCTTGCTTATGTACTTAGTATAGATGGTTTAAAGCCTTGGCAAAACAGACTTTCGGCTGTTTCTTAACTAGACTTTAGTCGAGTCGCCAGCCGGTCCCGAGATGCGGAATTGGGTAAGGGACCAGTTTTTACAGGTTAAATACGCTTTCCGGCCTGTGTTACGGTATAGCTATCAACCAGGAGGTGCAACATATATGACATCCACGAAACATCATATACTCAAGAAAAGCCTGATCGCAGGCGTAGTCGCTACAGCATTGCTTACGACCGGCATCGTCCCGCTTCCAATAGATGGACAT
>JAQSXN010000006.1 GCA_029256665.1 Paenibacillus sp. | reverse complement strand
ACGCCTTTTTTGTTGCCGTAGACCCAGGTGTGGAGTTGGGGTAGCACGTGGACGCGACGGAGCGACTCGTCCGGCATCGTCATGCCGATCAGCCACTCGTACCGCTCGATGAGATAAGGCAGCATGCGGCTCGGCTCCGTCTCGGTCAAATTCCCGTTGCCCGCCTGAAGGTAGAACGGCACGCCAGGATAACGCCCGTGAACCTCGCGAGCGTAGTCGAGATCGGCTTCATCGAACACGACGACCTTGAGGCAGAAGCTGCCGCCTGCTGCCCCGAGCCGCTCCACGATGCCGTCCAGCGTCGCCCAGTCGGTCGACATGCCGGAGCTGGGCGGCTTGGGGGACAACGTCAAGTCGTCGATGGAGGCGAACCAAGGCTGCCAGCGGCTTCCCTGCGTCTCCAGCGCCACCTTGCAGCCTCTTGCGTGCAGACCGTCTATCAGCTCTCCCAGCTGGGGCAGGAGAGCCGGATTGCCGCCGGAGATCGTCACATGGTCGAACGTCGCGCCGCCGACGCGCTCCAGCTCCTCTATCGCTTCCGCGGCCGACAGCAAGCGGATATCGTCTTTGCCCGTTCCGTCCCACGTAAACGCCGAATCGCACCAGCTGCAGCTGTAGTCGCAGCCCGCGGTGCGGACGAACATCGTTTTGCGGCCGACGACCATCCCCTCGCCTTGCACGGTCGGGCCAAACACCTCCAGCACGGGGATCGGTCTTGGCTTGGCGGCCTGTCCGTTGCCGAAGACCTTTAATCCCGCCGGGGCTGCCGCCAAACCAGCTGCCCGCGTTGCCTGGTCAGCCATGACGGTTCACCTCCCGTTTCGGCCGGAACAGGCAATAGCTTGTCGGCGTCTCCCGCAGGAAAACCTGCAGGCATTGCGGACGATTGGGACGAGCGTCCAGATATGCCTGCACCAGCTCGTAGATGACCCTGGCGACAACCTCCGTCGTCGGGAACCGCTCCGGCGCCGCGTTATCAAAGCTTTCGGCATCATCGTTTAGCAGCGTATGGTCGAATCGGCCATGAATCATTTTTTTGATGACGGAGAAATTGACCAAGAACCCCGACTCGTCGAGCTCGTCGCCGGCTACGGTCACGTTGGCGTAATACGTATGGCCGTGCGTCATGCGGCATTTGCCCGCTTCCTCGGATGGGATGTAATGCGCGGCGGCAAAATGGAAGTCCTTGTTCAGCTCGTAGCTGTAATCGTGCTGGACGGCAGGATACACTTGTTGCAACATTATCGCCCCGCCTCCCCGGCAGCGCGTTTGGCCAAAAATTCGTCCAGCCCATTGCGGCGCAGCTTGCATGCCGGGCACTCCCCGCAACCGTCCGCCGGAATGCCGTTGTAGCAAGTGAGCGTCCGCTCGCGCACGAAATCGAACGCGCCGAGCTCGTCGGCAAGCGCCCACGTCTCCGCCTTGTTCAGCCACATGAGCGGGGTATCGATGACGAAGCCGTAATCCATCGACAGATTCAGCGTCACGTTAAGCGATTTGACGAAGACGTCGCGGCAATCCGGGTACCCGCTGAAGTCGGTCTCGCAGACGCCGGTCACGATGTGTTTGGCGCCGATGCCTTTGGCCAGCACGGCGGCGAACGTCAGGAACAGCAGGTTCCGTCCGTCGACGAACGTCGTCGGCAGCTCGCCGTCCTTCTGCTCGATCGCGATGTCGTCGCGCGTCAGCGCGTTGGGAGCCAGCTGGTTCAGCAGCGACATGTCGAGAATATGATGTTTAATATTTAGCGTTGTCGCGATGTCGGCGGCGCAATCCAGCTCCTGCTTATGCCGCTGGCCATAGTTGAACGTTATCGCCTCTACTTCCGCGAACCGGTCCAGCGCCCAGAACAGGCATGTCGTGCTGTCTTGCCCGCCGCTAAAGACGACGACGGCTTTTTCTTGCTTCATGATGTTCCCACCTCTCCAGATGTCGAAGACGGAACTTCGCGATTGTCCTGCACAATAAGAAACGGCGCGCGCGACGCTCCCGCTTCGGGAGCGACGCGACGCGCCGAACACAAAAACGACGTTGCCCCGGACGGGCAATCGTTTCGTTTTAGTTTTTTATAGAGGGAGTTCGCGAACCTCTCCCGGCCAGCCGCGGATCCTTGCGGTACGTCGCGTTCGCCGGAGTTTCATCTTCAATTGTTCTCTCGTACTATAGCACAGGCTGGTCGGGATTGAAATGGGGAGTTTTTACAAACGTTCCAGCTCGGTCAAGGACAACATCAGATGGTCCAAAAGCTCGGGAAGATCCTCGATTTGCTCCTCGCCGATTCCTCTTCCGAAATCCAGCTCGGCCGTATGGCGGTATCGTCCGTCCGCCTCGCCATACACGCGGCTCAGCGTCTGCGCGGGCGGCGCCGGCGTCTGCCAGATGCCGAGCAGGCAGCGCTCCACGGCCTCGCAGAAACCGCTTGCGCCGTCAGACCACAAGTGAAAACGCAGCGTCAGACGGCAGGTCGGAGCGGCGCCGGGCTGTTCCAACAGCTCGGCGGCCAACTCTCGAAGCGAGGCATGCAACAGAAGCTCCGCCGTTACGGCTTCGCTTCCGGAGAGGCGGCACGAGAGCGAAAGCTCCCGCGAGAGCACCGCCATATCGAGCATATCCTTCCTGCCGACGATATCGACGGCACGGTCGATATTATCGAGATCGTACAAAGCGTTTTCGAGCGCGACCTTCACATTCTCGAACACGGTAGGATCAAACATGGCGCTCCCCTCGCCAATAAAACGAAATCGACGAACCCGCCAGCTTCTCGCGCGCCTCCCGGACGACGAGTCCGGCGATCGCCAGCGCTCCCCGCTCGTTAAAGTGCGTGTCGTCCCGGGCGCCGTCCGGAAACGATGCGAATTCTCCGGGCAACGCCCACATGAACAGCTCCTTGGAGGCTTCTTCCCCCAGCTCTTCGTACAGTTCCTTGCTTGCAGCGGCCAGATCCAGCAGCGTCACGTCCAGTTCGCCCGCGAGCTCCCGCATCGCCGTCAAATAATCGCCATGCGTATCCACGAGCTTGCCGCCATCGAATTTGCGGCGGTGGGGCGACGTAATCAGAACAGGCAAGGCGCCTCGATCTCTCGCCGCATTGACGTAGATCGCAAGCATCTCCTTGTAGCTCCCGAACGGCTGAGTCGCGCGCGCCGCATCCGACTTCTGGTCGTTATGCCCGAATTGGATCCAGAGATGGTCGCCTGCTTTCAGTTCTTGAAGGATGGCGTCCAACCGTCCCTCGTTCATAAAACTCAGGGAGCTTCTACCCGACTTGGCGCGGTTGTCGACCGCCACGTCCGCTTTGAAGAACAGCGGCAGCAATTGCCCCCAGCCCGCGTACGGAAACGTTTCCTGGTCCGTTACGGTGGAGTCGCCAGCGAGGAAGACCGTCATCGCCTCCTGCGTCGCTTCGATCGCGAGAGCGTTGATGCGCGGCGCCTGTCCGGAGAAGGATAAGCGGAGTCTGCCGTCGGTTACTTTGACGGTGAACCGTTCCGTCGCGAATTGCCCCGCGCGGGTTCTTAATTGTTGAAACGCAAATCGTCTTTGTCCGTACTGTAGCGTCGTATGGGATTCCGTCGCGGCATCGCCGACCGTCGCCGTTACGTTGTAACAGCCATTAGGCAAATCCGCCACGAATTCGGCTTCGAGCGGAATGCAAAAAGCGCCGCTTAGCCGATCGCCGGTTTGCCTGTCGCGGGAGCCGATCCGCGCGCCGGGGAGGAAGCCGTAGCCGGCATCGCTTTCGTAAAGCGTATCCGGCAATATTTGGATATAGGATTCGGCAGGAGACTCCCCGATGCCAAAGTCGAATTTGTAATCGCGCATGACCGATCACTGCCTTTCTGCCGCAATTTGTTCTGCTTTCAACAGTATACCAAATCTTCCCGCCGTTTCGGAGGACAATAATTGGACATATTTGTTCATTAAACAGACATTTCGAACGTTTGCCGATTCCCGTCGAAATCCGTATACTAAGTAGTAGGAATGTCAGCGAGAGACATAGAAACGTGCAAGCAACATAATCGAGGTGACCTAGTGGAAAACATGGATGGGTTAAACAAAGCTTACGAGACGATGGGGTTAGAACCGCACGCTTCCAAAGAAGAGGTCGAGAAACGTTATACGACGCTGATGCGCCGAGAACGTTCCAGAACCAAGCTGCAAGGCGATGAAAGCGCCTCCGATGATCAGGATTTCTCCAAAGTCACGGAAGCCTACAAACAGATTCTCGCGTACGAGGATCGGAAAGTAACCGACGCCTTTAACGAGCAAGAATACGGCAAATACAAAGGCATGGCGGGACAAGCCCAGAAGATGGACCATTTCTGGCGGTATTACAAGGTTCACACGTTCGTCGCGATCGCACTTATCGCCGCTATTATTTATGGCATCAACAGTTACATCGACAAACGGGAGCACGAGAAATATTTGGCCAGCCTTCCGCCGATCGATCTCGACGTCTCCTTCTATGGCACGTTCATGCAGCCCGAAGGCAAGGACAACACGGAATCCGTCAACGATATCTTGATGAGCGCGATTCCGGAATGGAAACGGGTACAGTCGAACATCATCTTCGTGCCGCAGGACGACATGAACCAATATGCCTACCTGCAGAAGGCCGTCGTTACGCTTATGTCGGAAAAACCGGACATCTACTTTATGGATCGCGCCATGTTCGAGTGGATCGGCATGCAGGGCGCTCTTTTGCCGCTCGACGGCAAGCCGGAGATTGCGGGCGCTTCGGACGATCGGACGCTCAAGCTGTCGACGGAGGACGTGCCGGAGGAGCACATTTACGGCATCGACCTGAAGGATACCGTCTTATACAAGAATCTGCCGCTCGCGAAGACGGATCTCATCGTTGGCATTCGCGTCAACTCGACGAGGCCGGAGAACGCGCTCCGATTTATCGAGACTCACCTAGCCGCGGCGCAGCCGTAGTTTTGGAGGAGGCGGGGCTTGCCGCTCCGGGCACCGATAGCCCGATTTTTTCGGGCTATCGCACATATAGGTTACTTACTGTTTTCCATAAACACGCAAAAGCCAGCCTTCGTTCATCGCATGATGACCGAAGGCTGGCTTCTTCTTGTCCCGTTCCGCCCACAGCTGGCCTATTGCCCGACTATAAGCGCGTATACGATGCCGGGACCGTGCACGCCGATCGTCAGATCGTTCTCGATGTCGGACGAGCGGCTTGGACCGGTAATAAAGTGAACGCCGGCAGGCAAAGCTTCGCGCCCGGCTTCATCCAAGCCTACTAACACTTCGCCCAGACGGGTCTTCAGCCGCTCCACCGGAATGACGATAAACAGCACCGTCGGCAGCAGGCTGACGGAACGTCCCTTCTCCTTGGCGGACAATACGACGACCGAGCCGGTATACGCCACGGCGTGATCCGCCTGCACGACGCCGAAATCGGCTCCCGCCGCAAGCGCCTTCCACTGCTTCTCGGCGTCGCTGTTCCAGACCGACGTCCGCACGTCCGGCAGCAGCTTCTCAAGCCCAAGTTCGGCGAGCGCCGGCTCGTCCTGGCGGATCAAATATTTGGCGCCCATCTCCTCCGCTTTGACCGCGATGAAGGTAGAGACCTCGTCCATCCCCTGAAGCCTTGCGACATGACCGCCCACGGACAGGAAATTGTCCGTGAACGCCTTCACCTTCTCCTCCCGCGACCAGTCGAGCTGCCGCCAGAAATCGGGAGCTCCTCGGTAAGGGTGCTGCGGCGCCTGCGTCATTCTCGGATGACGGAGCCGCTCCGAGATGCCGTTCATAAACCGTTCCTGCTTCTTGCGCGATTGCTCCTCCAGGCGGGAGAGCCATTCTTCATGCGTCTCGGCCGCATTGCCGTTTCCTTGCTTTCTCGATGTAACGTCAGCCATGGCCGTGACCTCCCTGCCCTTTGGATTGCTGCTGCTCGCGCGCCTTCCGCTCCAAGCGCTCGCGCATGTCAGGCGTCATCTCGCGCAGCTCGGCCTTCAGTTCCTGATCCAGCGTCGCCCAGCGGTCGCGAAACGATTGCTTCGGCAAGCTCGGCGTCACGCGGTACGTGTTCCAGCCCTTCAGCGGACCCAGCTTCGTGCGGATAAAGCCGTCGCGCACGACGAGCTTCTGCCCCAGCTTGCCTAGCCGCATTAAGCCGCCCATCACTTTGGAATCGCCCATCACTGCGGCGAAGCCTTGCATGCCCATGCCCTCCAGCTTGCTGCCGTTGCCGCTCTCCACCTTGCGTCGGCGCAAGTAAACGAGCATGTCATGCAGCGGAATCTTGACCGGGCATGCCTCGTAGCAGGCGCCGCATAAGCTCGACGCGTTCGCGATATCATCCCACTCCGCGATGTTTTTGTTGAGCGACGGCGTAAGCACCGCTCCGATCGGGCCGCTGTACGTGCTGCCATAGGCGTGGCCGCCGATATGGCGGTACACCGGGCACGCGTTGAGACAGGCGCCGCAGCGGATGCAGTTCAGCAGCTCTTGGAACTCGGGATCGCCAAGCTGCAGCGAACGTCCGTTGTCGACGATGATAATATGCATCTCTTCCGGCCCGTCGCCGTCCGCCGAACGTTTCGGCCCCGTGATGCCGGACATGTACATCGTCAGCTTCTGGCCCGTTGCGGATCTTGGCAGCAACGTCGCCATCACCTCGAGGTCCTCCCAAGACGGGATGATCCGCTCCATGCCCATCAGCGTGATCTGCGTTTTGGGCACGGTCGTCACCATCCGGGCGTTGCCTTCGTTCTCGAAGAGCACCATGGAGCCCGTCTCCGCGATCGCGAAGTTGCAGCCGGTCATGCCGATATCCGCTTCGAGAAACTTCTCGCGCAGCTTCTTGCGGACGAAGCCGGCCAAAGCCGTCGTGTCCGGCGGCAGCTCGTACCCCGCCTCCTTGGATAGCAGCTCCGCGATCTGATACCGGTTTTTGTGAATGGCCGGGATGACGATATGGGATGGCATCTCACCCGCGAGCTGAATAATGTATTCGCCGAGATCCGTCTCGATCGCTTCGACGTCGATCGATTCCAGCGCGTGGTTAAGATGCAGCTCCTCCGACACCATCGACTTGGATTTCACGACGGACCTGGCCCCGACATGCTCCGCGATGTCGAGCGTTAGCTCGACCGCTTCCTGCGCCGTATCGGCGAAATGGACATGAACCCCGTTCGCCCTAGCATTGTCGACGAACAAGTTCAAATAATAGTCCAGATGCGCGATCGTATGCAGCCGGATCTGCCGGCCGCGCTCGCGCCATTCTTCCCAGTTGCCATGGTCCTCGGTCGCCTTTTTCTTGCCGTTCCGCAGACGTTCCGTCGTGAATTTGACCGCCTTGCGCAGAAATTCGTCGTTCAGCGCCAGCTCGGCTCTTGCCTTGACCGTCGCTCCCGTTTTCCCTCCGCTCATGCTTCCTTCACTCCCTCGTACAGCAGTTCGGCCAGATGCATGACGCGCACCGGCTCTCCGCGATAATGCAGATTTCCCGCGATATTCATCAGGCAGGCCATGTCGAGGCCGACCAGCACCTCGGCTTCCGTCTCCAGCACGTGATCGGCCTTCTCGGTCACCATCGCCCCGGAGATGTCGGCCATCTTGACGGCAAAGGTGCCGCCGAAGCCGCAGCAATCCTCCGCGAACGGCAGCGGCACGAGCTCCATGCCCCTGACGCTTTGCATCAGCTGCATCGGCTCGTCCTTGACGCCGAGGATGCGGCTGCCATGGCAGGAAGGATGGTACGTGACCTTGCGCGGGAAGGTGGCGCCGACGTCCGTGACGCCGAGCACCTGCACGAGGAACTGGGTGAATTCGTACGACTTCGACCGCAGCGACTCCGCCCGCTTCAGCATGACGGGATCGTTCTCGAACAGCTTCGGATAATGATGCAGCATGCCCGTGCAGGAACCGGAAGGAGAGATGACGAAGTCGCTGTCCTCGAACGCGTCCAGAATCGTCCGGGCAGAGTCGCGGGCTTCCTTCCAATATCCGCTATTAAAGGCGGGCTGACCGCAGCAGGTCTGCACGCGCGGGAATTCCAGCGTCACGCCGTAATTCGCCAGCAGTCTGACCATCGCTTCGCCGACCCGCGGGAAAATGGCGTCGCTGAGACATGTAATAAATAGTGATACTTTCATCGCTGCCCCCACCTGTTATACCGTCGTAACGGTTATTTGGCGATCTCGAAGCCCTGTCGCGAGCTCCGGAGTCAGTCCGTTATCCGTAATGATCCGATGAATGGCCCCAAGCTCCGCCACATGGGTGAACGCCTGGACGCCGAACTTGCTGGAGTCCGCGAGCAGAACGACCTCGTCCGCCATGCCGACCATCCGGTGCTTGATCCGAGCTTGCAGCTCGTTGGATTCGCTCACGCCGCGGTCCAGGTGGACGCCCTTGCAGGATAAAAAAGTTCGATCGACGTGGTAGGCATCGAGAGAGCGCTCCGCCAGCGGCCCCACGTAAGACAAGCTGCGCGAGGCCAGGATGCCGCCCGTCGAGATAACCTCGATCCGCTCCTTGCCCGCAAGCTCCATGGCAACCTTGATGGAGTTCGTTAGCACTGTAAGCGGAATATCCGGCATGCTCTGCGCCATATACCAGGCCGTGGAACTGGCGTCCAGCAGCACCCGTTCGCCCGGCCGGATCAGCTTGATCGCCTCCTCGGCAATGGAACGTTTCTCGTCCGCTCGGACGATCTCCCTCTCGAAATAAGGGATTTCCGGCTGCTGCTCCTTTACGCTTACCGCACCGCCATGCGAGCGGCGCAAACGTCCGGCCTGCTCCAAGCGGTCCAGGTCGCGGCGAATCGTTTCTTCCGTCACCTGGCACAGCTCGCTCAGCTCCGTCACGCGAATACTGCCTCTCTCGTTTACCAGCTGTACAATTTTATCGTAACGCTCGGCAACCAGCATCTTATCCCTCTTTCCGACCTTCATCGATCTGAACATCTATTAATTCGCCAAGCCCGTCGCCTTCAGGAACTTCGAATACGCTTCGTCCCATTGCTGTCGGTTTTCGGGCTCGTAAACGGCTATAGGGAACGATTCGCCGACGACGCGTCTGGCTTCCCAGATATCGCCAAGCTCCCCGCTCGTAATCCATTGTACCAGCATGTTGCCGATCGCGCTTCCTTCCGTCGGGCCCGCCCAGACCGGCTTGCCGATCGCGTTCGCGGTCCACTCGCAGAGCAGCGTGTTCTGAATCCCTCCGCCTACCATGTGCAGTCCGTCGTACGTAACGCCCGACAAGGATTCCGTTTGTTCCAAAGCATAACGGTACTTAAACGCCAAGCTTTCCAAAATGACCCTGACATACGCTCCGGCTCCTTCCGGCGCCTGCTGTCCCGTACGCGCGCAATAATCGCGGATGCGGGCAGGCATATCGCCGGGAGGAAGGAACTGCTCGTCGTCGGAGTCGATGAAGCAGGCGAACGGCTCCGCCGCCGACGCAAGGGCGACGAGCTCGGGGAACGAATAGCTGACGCCGTCCCGCTCCCACTCGCGTCTGCATTCTTGAAGAATCCAAAGTCCCATAATGTTTTTGAGGAGGCGATACGTGCCGTATACGCCGCCTTCGTTCGTGAAGTTAAGCTCCTGCGACTTGGCGTCGATGACAGGCTCGCTAACCTCCGTGCCGATGAGAGACCATGTGCCGCAGCTCAAGTATGCGAAGGAGCGGTCACTGGCGGGCACCGCCGCGACGGCGGAGCCCGTATCGTGCTCGGCGACCGCGATGACCGGCACCGATTCGATGCCGAGCTCCGCGCATAGCGCGTCGCTCAAACGACCGACCGGCGTTCCGGGCTGCACGACCGGACCGAACCACGAACGGTCCGCGCCGATGGCTTCCAGCAGCTTGTCATCCCAATCGCCGGTCAGCGGATTGTACAGCTGCGTCGTCGTAGCCAGCGAGAACTCGTTGTGCATTTCGCCAGTCAGGAAGTAGCGCAGCAGCGCCGGAATCATGAGGAAATGTTTAGCCTCGCGCAGGAGCGGGGACTCCGCATCCTTCATGGCGGCGATCTGATAGAGCGTATTAAACGTCAAGAGCTGGATCCCCGTGCGGCCGAATATTTCGTCCACGGTCAGCTCGTCGATCAGCCGCCCCATCACGCCGTCTGTATGGGAATCGCGGTAGTGGATCGGATTGCCGAGCAGCTCGTTGCCCTTGCCGCCAAGCAGGCCGAAGTCCACGCCCCACGTATCGATGGCGATGCTGCTAAGCTTGATGCCCTTGTGCTTGGCCTTAAGCAAGCTTTGTTTGAGCTCGTGCAGAAGTCTTAAAATATCCCAATGAAGACGTCCTCCCGCTTGCACGGGATCGTTGGGGAAGCGGTGAAGCTCTTCGAGCACGATCTTGCCATCCTCGAGCCGGCCAAGCATCGCTCTGCCGCTGCTGGCGCCAAGATCGAATGCCAGTACGTGCGGCTTCGTCACCAGCTCGCACCGCCTTTGCCTCGGACGGCAATGTCTTTTCCATAGCTGGATGCCAGGTAGGCGCCCATGGGGTCAACCGACAAGCCTTGCTCTTCGCGGTATGCCCGCAAGAGAGGATTCACATCGAATTCGAACGCGCTGCGCACCGCATGCTCCGCGCCCAGCACGTCGCCGCGATTAGCTGCCGCTTCCACTTCGTCATGATTAACCAGAAGCGCCTTGGCGAACTGCGTTTGAACGTTCAGCACGGAACGCAGCATGGCGGGCACTTTGGCTTCGATATTGTGGGATTGATCGATCATGTAAGCGATATTGTCGACGCAGGCTTGAATCGCTTCGTCGCGATCATTGGCAGCGCTCAGAATTTGATAGAAAATAAGGAACAGCTCGTAAGGGTTGACGGAGCCTACGATCAGATCGTCGTCCGCGTATTTGCGGCTGTTGAAGTGGAAGCCGCCGAGGCGTTTCTCGTCGATCAGATAAGCGACGATATGCTCGATGTTGGCACCCGGCAGATGATGACCCGTATCGACAAGCACTTCAGCCTGCGGACCCAGCTTGAGCGCCGCGTTGTACGCCATGCCCCAATCCGCGAGATCGGTATGATAGAACGCCGGCTCGAAGCATTTGTATTCGATCAGCATGCGCATATCCGGCGCAAGCGCTTTATACATTTCGCCAAGCCCTTCTTGCATCCACGCCTTGCGCTTCCGAATATTGCCTTGGCCCGGATAATTGGTGCCGTCCGCGAACCACAGGCTTAAATCTTTGGAGCCCGTTTCTTTGGCGATGTCCACGCATTCAAGCAGGTGATCCGTCGCTTTGCGGCGGATCGCCGCGTCGGCGTTCGTGATGCTGCCCAGCATATAGTCGTCGTCCTGGAACAGGTTCGGGTTGATCGCTCCGATCGTGAGGCCCAGACCTTCCGCATGGCTTCTCAGCTTGCCGTAGTCGTCCACTTTGTCCCATGGAATATGGATGGCAACGGACGGCGCGAGTCCCGTCAGCTTGTGCACTTGCGCGGCATCCTCGAATTTTTCGAACGGATTGCGCGGCACGCCTTCCTTTTGGAATACCTTGAATCGCGTGCCGGAATCGCCGTAACCCCACGATGGCGTTTCGATGCGAAGCCCTTTCAGCTTGGCTTTCACGTCGTTCAGCTTAATGCCTCTTGCAGCTTGCTCCTCTTCAAACAACACGTATGCGCGATCAGTCATGTTTAGGCATCCTCTCTATCTTTTCTCGTATTGGTTCTATTTCGATTTCAACGGATAGGCCATCGTCGACATCAACGCGTTCTCCGCTTGCGTTGCGTCGAGTCTGCTATATTGCACGATTACCGGTATGTCGCTTTTCACTTCGATGGCGTACGGCACGCCGATCGGGATGCCTTCGCCGTTCTTGAGCAGCGATGTCGTCCGGATATGTTTCGTGCGCCGGGCCGGCACAACGTAGAGCATATCCTCGAGCGGCTCCCGATCCTCAAAAAAGACCGTGAATCGAAGAAGCGCTTCTTCCGAAGACGTATTGAGCACGCAGACCGATTCGTGGCTTGTCAGCGCACCGGAGCTGTCCGGCGGAATAAATCCGTCCGGAATGACCCAATGTTTTTCTCCCCTTGCCTGAAACATATCCTTTCCTCCCCTTTATTGAGGTTTTTCCTCTAATAGGCGGGCAGGTCCGCCTTGCGCCCTTGCGGGGAGCAGGACGGACCGTTGCTGGCGCCTTGTTTGATTATCTCGTGAATGCCGCCGGCACGCCGCCGTCGATCGTCAGCATGCATCCCGTCGTTTTGTCCGCTTTCGACGATGCGAAGAACGCGATGCCTTCCGCGATGTCGCGCGGATAAATATTAACGAGCAGCGTCGTGCGCTTGCGGTAGTACTCTTCCAATTGATCGGGCTCGATGCCGTAAGCGGCTGCCCGCTCGTTGCGCCAGCTGCCGTTCCAGATCGCCGAGCCTTGCAGAATCGCATCCGGCAGAATCGTGTTGACGCGAATGCCGAATTCTCCGCCTTCCGCCGCGATGCAGCGTGCCAGATGAGCTTCAAGCGCTTTGGCCGAGCTGTATGCCGACGCGTTTTTGCCTGCGTATACCGAGTTCTTGGAGCCGATGAACACCATATTTCCGCCGATTCCTTGCGTTTTCATCAGCTTGAACGCTTCGCGAGCCACGAGGAAGTAACCCGTGCCGAGCACGTTCATGTTCAGGTTCCATTCTTTCAACGACGTTTGGTCGAACGGGCTGGAAGTCGCAAGACCCGCGTTGTTGACGATAATATCGACGCCGCCGTAAGCGATGGCCGTCTCGGCATATGCCGCCGCGACCTGCTCCTCGCTCGTTACGTCCATCTTCACCGCGATCGCGCGGTTCTCGCCGTACTTCTCGTTAATTTCGCCGGCAACCTTTTGAGCACCTTCAAGGTTGAGGTCCGCAAGCACGACATGCGCGCCTTCGGAAACCAGTCTGCGGGCCGTTTCGCTGCCGATACCGCCGGCTCCGCCCGTAATAAACGCAACCTTGCGGGAGAACTCGGCTTCCGCCGGTGCGAGGGACAGCTTGTAAAGCTCAAGCGGCCAATACTCCACGTTGTACGATTCGTTCTCGCTAAGCGATACGAAGTCGCCAAGCGCCGTCGCGCCGCGCATAACGGCGATCGCGCGGTGGTACAGCGCGCCGCTCACTTGCGACATGGCCCAGCTCTTACCCGTGTTGATCATGCCGACGCCGGGAATAAGGATAACGCGAGGCGCTGCTTCGAACATAACGTCGCCTTCATGCTTGTTGCGCTCGAAATATTGCGCGTATTGTTCCTTGTAAGCCGCGATGCCCGCTGTCAGCTTTTCCTTTAGGCCCGCGATGTCGTTAGCGTCCGGCGTCCAATCGATGAAGAGCGGCACCACCTTCGTGTGCACCAGGTGGTCCGGGCAAGCAGCGCCTACTTGGGACAATGATGCGGAATTGCTGCCATTGACGAATGCTAGCACGTCGTCCGCGTCGTCGAAGGAAAGAATCATCTTCTTGGCGTCGCTAACCGCGCCGCGTACTGTCGGCATCACTTCGGCCGCAACGGCTTTGCGGACTTCCGCAGGAAGCGACCCGCAGCGAGCGCCGCCGAACAGCTTGTCTTCGTTCACGCGGGCTTCGATAAACGCTTCCGCTTCATTGATGATACGAATCGTTTGCGCGTAACAAGCTTCGGAAGTTTCGCCCCATGTGACGAGACCGTGCTTCTCCATAATAACGAGCTCGGCGTTCGGATTGTTCAGCACGCCTTCCGCGATCATTTTGGATAAGGTGAATCCCGGACGAACGTAAGGCACCCATACGAACCGGTTGCCGAAGATCTCTTCCGCCAGCTGGCGGCCGTTGTCGGCGCAAGCCAAGCTGATAATCGCGTCCGGATGCGTGTGGTCGACATGCTTGAACGGCAGGAACGCGTGCAGCAGCGTCTCGATGGACGCGCGCGGATGTTTGGCGTCGATCATGCAGTTGGCCAGATAGGCGACCATGTCCTCGTCGGACATCTCGCCGCGCTCGAACAACGGGCGAATATCTTCCATCCGCAGGCCGGTGAAGTTGCCCGCTTTCATCGTGGCCAGATCGGAGCCGCTTCCTTTTACGTACATGACTTCGACGTCGCGTCCTCGGAAATCCTGAACGACCGTTTTCGTCGACGTGTTGCCGCCGCCGTAGTTGCACACTCTGCGATCCGTCCCGATCAGGTTGGAACGGTATACCAGCTCGTTTAATCCCCCGCTAAGCTCAGCGGCTTTCGATGTTTCCCATAATGATTGCACCATTGCGACCATACCTCCGAATGTATTTGTTTTTGTTTGTTTATGATTGAATTCAGTATAACACCTTTGATTATGTTTGAATATATGTATTTTCAAAAGAGAACAAAGAAATAGTAAATCGTATTAGGACACGATCAAATGAATGATAAGCGTAATATGCCTATTTGTTGACAACCGCGGAATAGAAGATTATATCTGCACCTTAACTCGTCAAGCGGCATTCACGTGATCGATATGACCGGACAACACCTGCTGCTAGTGTTCTTGTTGCTTTTTCACCGTCGGTTAAATAACTATCAAATAACGTTCCAGTTGCATTTCTTTGCCGGCTATGGCAAATTTAAATTTGATATCGTACTTGCGGCAAAGAATGCCCCGGTTCCTTTAACTAGGAGACGGGGCTTTTTGTCGTATAACCTTTGATTGGGAGAGGATGAAAAAAGATGAGTTATGAAACAGAACACGCAAGCTGGATTCGCTATCATCAGACAAGACGCAAGGGAGAACGGCTAGACGCGTTGAAACGAGGTCATGGATACGGTAATCAATTATTTGCAGAAAAGATATGGTGGAACTTACTGGGACATTTTAATGGGCTTCATCCGGAATATGAAGTTAGGGATTGGAGGGGACGAGCTTACTATGTAGACTTCATGCTGGTGATCGGAATGATTCGGATCGTGTTTGAAGTGATGGATTACGGCTCGCACGGCACCGACCGCACAAAATATCGCCAAGATCTGAATCGGGGCTTGTTTCTGCAATCGCAGGATTGTCTGGTGTATTACATTTCGCTGGATGAGTTAAAAGAGAACCCCTCTTTCATTCAGTCCGTTGTTCGCAATATTTTGAGTCCGTTTACGGCGGCCGTAGGCGGCGGAACAAGCGCGAGCGCAACTGAGCGAACATACAACAGAACGGAACGTGCATTGATGAGAGTGGCGATCCGAAACAACCGACTCATTCAGCCGACGAAAGCGGCAAGGGAACTGGATCTAAGCCCGTTAACGGTCATGAAATACTGCCGCTTGCTGGTTGATAAAGGTAAATTCAGAGCCATACCGCGCGGCACATCAAAACGAATCAACTTTTACGAGTATATTGGCACTTTGCAAAGCTCTGACCTGGTTTGAGCAATTCGTGCTCGAAAAATGCTGCATTCGAAGCCCCGAACGCCCGATCGGCGCTGTGTTGATGCCACATTAGCACTCCGAACGTCTGCCCAGCACACTGAATGATAAATTTATGTTCCATTCGGGGTTCGCGCGTCCAACTGGCGCATTGGAGCATAAATTTATATGGCTCTCAAGCTTGCTCAGAATCAACTTGTAATACGAACATACGTTTGCTAAAATGACTACAAACAAATGTTCGGAGATGATTGATTATGGCAAAGCAAGAGACCATGACGTTCAATAAGTTTCAACAGAAATTCCATTCAGAAGAAGCATGTCATGATTACTTATTTCAAATGAAATGGGCCGCCGGGTTCTGTTGCCCAAATTGTAAACATGATAAGTATTTCGCAATTTCAACTCGGACACAGCCCCTATTTCAATGCAAAAAGTGTAAGCATCAGACGACAGTAACCGTTGGAACCATATTCGAGAAAACGCGAACACCTTTACGAAAATGGTTCGCGGCCATTTACTGGGCAGCGCAGGATAAACGAGGCGTTTCCGCTAAGTTCGTAGCATGTGAACTTGAAATCAGCTATCCAACTGCCTGGTTAATGCTGCATAAAATCCGTAAAGCGATGACGGATCGCGATTTACCTTATGTCCTGTCAGGGCTTGTAGAAGTTGATGATTTCTACATCGGAGCTCCGACTGAAAATGGCAAGCGTGGGCGAGGCACCGATAAAAATCACGTGTTGCTTGCCCTGTCAAAAAACAAGATGGGACACCCGTTGTTTGTTAAGATGAAAATCATTCATGATTTGTCGAAAGAAACGGTTCAGAATTTCGTGAAAGCAACTATTGAAAAGAAATCGACTCTTTTTGGGGATGGTCATGCTTCCCTTTTAACGTTGAAGGAAGACTATACCATTCAGTCTAAAAAATTTAATGCAAAGGAAGATCCCGAACACCTCAAGTGGCTTCATACAACGGTCTCCAATCTCAAGTCCTTTGTACAAGGTACGTTTCACGGACTTGATTCCCGTCATCTGCAACGCTATTTAGATGAATTCTGTTACCGATTTAATCGCAGAAAGTTTATCCAAGAAGGTTTTAATCGCCTACTTCATTCTTGTTTAGTCACGACGACCATTACTTATTCTGAGTTAACTTGAGAGCCATATAAATTTATATTACATTCGGGGGCCCGCGCGTCCAACGGGGGCATTGTAGCATAAATTTATATCACATTTGGGGATCGCGCGTCCAACGGGGGCATTGTAGCATAAATTTATATTACATTGGAGGAAAGCGCGTCCAACTGGCGCATTGGAGCATAAATTTATATTACATTCGGGGGAGCGCGCGTCCAACTGGCGCTTTGAGCATAAATTTATATTACATTCGAGGCTCAGGACGTCTTGGCCAGCACACTTATGATAAATTCATGCTACATTCGGCGTCCCCCCGCCCCACCGCGCAACTCTATTCCTACTTGCACCTCAGCGTGACTTCGATATCCTGGTTGTAGTTGCCGAAGCCTTTGCCGAACAGGGTGACGCCGCCGCAATTGCGAGCCGTGGCGCTGCAAGAGATGCGGAACAGCAGCTCCTTGTCGTACGACAAGGATAAGTCGCCGATCGCCACGTTCGATACTTTGACGCCGTCGATAAACGAGCCTTGCGGCGTTATCCGAATCGTCTTCATCAGTCCGTGATGGATGTTCTTATACCACCACTCCGGCGTATAGATGCCGCGCTCGCTGCCAAAGTTGCCGGGGTACGTCCACGTGCCGATCACGGCGCCGTTTATTTGGAACACGATATCCGTCGGCAAATGATCCACCGTGCAGGGCGTCTCCGAACAAATCTCGAGCGAGATCTCCAGCGAGTCCGGCTTTTCGTTGTTGACCATATAGTTCGGAATCCGATATTCCACATAACCGGTACCGAACCACAATACGCGCGCATGCGCATGCTCCGGGTCGGCAAAATACCGCGGATCGTCGCACATGCCGATCATATTGGTCACGGACGCCATGCCGCAGGACGGCTTCACGTCGAAAGACGAATACGCCCCCACCGGCAACGACACAAAATAGCGGCTGCGCTCCATCTGCGCCGGGTTTCTTCTAAAGCGGAGCGTCGCATGGGACAGCTCCAAATGGCATATTTTTTGCATGCCGCGTTTGCCCGCCACGCTCTCCGATCTAACGATGCCCGCTTCCTCCAGCATATGAATATGTCTGGTGACGATCGGCGACTTGATATCGAGCGCCTCGGACAAGCTTTTAATGTTCATCGGCTCCGTGCCAAGCAGCTCGATAATGCGTACGCGCGTCGGCGACGAAAAACATTCGAGAAATTTGATATTGTCGCTGTTTACTTCAATCTCCATCACACACAACTCTCCTAGGCTGGAAAACGAATATAATGCCGAAATTCAGATCATTAGGTAACTTTAAAGTTATCATTTCACATACGATCACTTAACTTGACAGCCCTAAAGCTTACCTATAGAATAAATCGCGTCAACTAGATTCGTCAACATTACATTACCTTAAAAGTTAATCAATCGAGGAGGTTCCCGCATGAACAGCTTTCAGTTTCATAACCCTACCCGAATCGTATTCGGCGAAGGAGAAACGCGCCGCATCGGCGAATTGACCGCTACATACGGCCGGAACGTCCTGCTCGTATACGGGGGCGGCAGCATCAAGACGACCGGCCTTTACGACCAGACGTTGCAATCTCTTAAGGAAGCGGACATCATCGTGCACGAGCTGTCCGGCATCGAGCCCAACCCAA
>JAQSXN010000485.1 GCA_029256665.1 Paenibacillus sp. | reverse complement strand
ACGGGGGCCACGATGGCATCGGGCGCGATTCAACAGGCGATCGATGCGGCTCATAATGCCGGCGGCGGCACTGTATTTGTTCCGGCAGGCGTCTATAAAAGCGGAAACCTGACGTTGAAAAGCAATGTGACCTTTTATCTGGCAGGAGGAGCTGTCATTGTCGGCACGGGCAAGGGAGAGGACTACACCAATGATTTCCGCAAGACTTCACGAAATGCGGACGGAACGTATTTTATTCGGACGACCGCAGGCTCCAGCAACATTACGATCCGGGGACGGGGAACCATCGACGGCAAGGGCATCGCGATGCGGGAGCGGAAGATGCCGGCGCCGAACAAAGATGAAGGGTTCCTGAATAATCTACTGGTTCCGATGCAAACCTCGAATTTTAATTTTGATGGTCTCATCTTGCGGGACGCTGGCTTCTGGTCGTTTATGGTGGTTCGTTCCGACAACGTGACCATTAAAAATCTGAAAGGCTTCCAGGATTTATACAAAATCGAGAATGACGTCATCGATATAAACGAGAGTCAGAACGTGCTTGTCCAGCATTCGATCGCCATATCGGATGATGACACGTACTCGACTAAAACCTGGCTGCAGACGGGAATGTCCAGCGGGTGGCCGGGAGCGCTCGAGCATTTGGAGAATGTAGTCTTTGACGACGCGTTTGCATGGACGCGATGCGCGGCGTTCAAGATTGGCCAGGGAGTAGCACAGGCGCAAATCGGGGTGACCGTCCGCAATTCGTATGTGTATCAGAGCGCCCGGGCCTTGCTAATTGATCACGGATACACGCTCAACACTCTTCCGGAGGAAGGCTACGCCAGGCGGATTACGTTTGAGAATATCGATATTGAACGAGTAGAAATCAATCAGTTCGGGAATTATTGGTTGGGGATTTCGACCAGCACTTCCGGCGATGTCAGCGATATCACGGTGAAAAACATCAATATTCGCCAGTTGGGATCGCAGCAATCCAGACTCTCCGGCAATGTCACCAAAGGCGGAATGGTGAAAAACGTCATGTTCTCGGATGTTTACGTGAAGGGCAAGCTCGCGACCAATCTGACCGACTTGAAAGTTTCCGTTATCAATAGCAATGTAACCGGCGTAACCTTTGCCAATTCCAGGCCGTTGCTGTTCGGCGACAATTTCGAAGACGGCAATACGACGGGCTGGACGTCAGTTGCAGGCGACTGGAGCGTACCGACGGATGGCGGTAATAACGTGTTGTCCAGCGGAAGCCAGACCATCACGTCTTTGATAACCGCCCACTCCGGCAACGCATGGACGGATTACGAGTATGAAGCCAAAGTGAAAATGGCGGTTACGAATGCCAATGCAGGCATCGCATTCAGAGTCCAGGACGCCAATAACTTTTATATGTACCGAATCAATGCATCGAATCAGATGCTGGAATTGTACAAATCCGTGAATGGACAATTGACGCTGGTGGCCAGCGCCCCGTTCCCGGCCCAAAACAAGAAGTGGTATACCGTCAAGGCGGTTGTAGAGGGGAACAAGATTATTTGTTACGTAGACGGGCAAGCAGAGATGGAATGGACCAACCCGGTAACAGAATTGACAACGGGAGGCGTCGGATTCCGGACCACCTCGGCAGGCGTTCATTTCGACAATGCCGCCGTTTACCCGATCACAAGGTTCAGCGACGATTTCGAAGACGGAAATTCGACAGGTTGGACATCGGCTTCCGGTTCGTGGAGCGTAACGGCGGACGGCTCGAAAGCGTTGACCCAAACCGCCTCGGCAACCGCGATCGCGACAGCCGGCGATCCATGGACGGATTATACCTATCAAGCCGAAGTGAAAATGCCCATCGCCAATGCCAATGCAGGCCTTCTATTCCGGGTACAGGATGCGAACAACTATTATATGTACCGCATCAATTCGGCGACTCAGGTTGTGGAATTGTACAAGTCCGTGAACCAGGTGCTGACGCTGGTGTCCAGCGCTCCTTTCGCGGCTCGGGCGGACCAATGGTATACGGTTAAGGTCTTCATCGAAGGCAATGCGGTAAAGGGTTATGTGAACGGAGCGTTAATGACGGAATGGACCAATCCCGTAACGGAATTGACGGCGGGAAAAATCGGATTCCGGACCACCTCGGCTGGCGTGTCCTTTGACGACGCCCTGGTTCTGGCGCCTCCCGCCTAACGTCGGTAGGCGAGCAACAGAAGGAGCTGTCCCTGAAGCCATGATACGGCTGCGGGACAGCTTTCGTTTTTGCATTGTCGAAGCGGCGGTCGGGGTGACATAATCATAGGATAGAGAATTTTAACGGAAGGTGTGACAAGCTTGGAATACCTCCGCAGGCAATCACTGCGCAACAAACTCAAAATCGCGTTTCTGGCCGTCATCGTGATCTCCGTCCTGATGACCGGAGGGTTGTCCTATTATATCTCGGCCGCCACCTTGGAGAAGAACGCGTTGAAACTCACGCAGGACACGGTGGCAAGATCCGCGCAGATCGTAGACGAGAAGCTGAATAAACTGATGTTGATTATGATGACGTTTATGATCAGCCGACCCTTCTACGAGATGCTGAGGGATGTCGTCTCCGCGGACGACAGCAGGTATTACAAGCATCTAAGCGATTTAGATAACGTCTTCTCGCAGGCGCGGGTCGCCGAACCGCTGATCCATTCCATCTACGTGTCTACGCCGATCGGCGAATTCTATCCCTCGTCCATGAACCGCAATCGACTTAACGCGTTCGAGGATACGTTTTTGTATGATCGTATCGGACAGGAGAAAAAGAATCTGTGGGTGGAGGGGCATGAGGATATGCTGTTCACTGGCAAGGACCGCGTCATCTCGCTCATTCTGGAGCCGATCTTCGACACGCCGGTCAGCGGCGTATACATTGTCGTGAATATCCGAGAGGAAGGCTTTCGCAAGCTGGTGCAAGGAGATACGGGGGGAGGAGCGTTGAGCTTCCTGCTCGATGATAAAGGAATGACGGTCTACCCGGCGAACGAACCGCTGGTCCGCCAGGCGGTGGATGCGGGAAATCTGAGGAGTTTGATGAATCGCCCGGAGGGCAGTCAATCCTTCGAACTGAACGGCGAGACCTATTTGCTCAATTATGCTGGCATAGGCATTGCGGATTGGACGATGACCACCATTCAGTCCAGGGCCGGCGTCCTCAAAGATCTAGTGTATGTCAAATGGCTGATCGCGGCGGTTGCTCTGGCCGCTTTCATTGTAACCACGCTGATCTCCGGCGCGTTCTCGCGTTATTTGCTTATGCCTCTGCAAGGTCTAATGAAAGTGATGAAGCGGGTCGAGAACAACGATCTCACCGCCCGTTTCGAGAGCGGCAGCGGGGATGAGTTGGGGCAAGTGGGCCTCCGGTTCAACCGAATGCTGGAGCAGATCGTAGTGCTGATTGATGAGGTAACGGAGGCGCAGACGCATAAGCGGACTGCGGAGATCAAAGCCTTGTCGGCCCAAATGGATCCCCATTTTCTGTATAACACGCTCAATACGATTTACTGGAAGCTGAAGCTGAAGCAGATCGAGCCGTCGCAGCAGATGGTCATGTCGCTCTCCCGCCTGTTCCAGCTCGGCCTGAACAATGGCCAGGAGATTACGACATTATCGAAGGAATTGGAGCATGTGCGTCAATATCTGGAGCTGCAGCTAAGCTGCTATGAAGGTTTGTTTACTTACGAGATTCGTGCGGACGAACCTGAGCTGCTCGCCCTTTCGATTCCACGTATCCTCTTGCAGCCGCTGACGGAGAACAGCATTTTGCACGGGTTTCGGGATCTCAAGAACGGCGGACGCATCGAGATCGAAATCGCCGGAGAAGGGGATCGTTGGACGCTCAATCTGATTCGGCGGCTCCAGCTCTATTATGGGGATGGCGCAACCCTTCATGTGAACAGCGCGCCGGAGCGCGGAACGGAAATACGGATTTCATTGCCCAGGAGAGGGGAGCAGTCGGGTGAGGCATACTGAAGCAATCAGTCTTTGCATTATCGACGATATTAAGAGCGTGGTGGACGGATTGACCGCGATGAATTGGGAAGAACAAGGAATTCGAGTAGCCGGAGTATCGAGCAATGGCGAAGAAGGGCTGCAGTTGATTAGCAAATTGCGGCCAGACCTGATCATTACCGATATACGGATGCCGATCATGGACGGGCTAAGCATGCTGCGCATGGTTCTGGAAGAGAACCGCAATTGCAAATTCATTCTGATCAGCGGCTATGCCGACTTTGATTATGCGCAGCAGGCGGTGCAGCTCGGCGCGTTTGATTTCGTGGTGAAGCCCTTCTCGGAAGAGGATATTATGTCCGCCGTGCTTCGAGCCAAAGCCGAGATTATGGAAGAGAAATTACAATTGTTAAGCGTGAGGGAAATGGAAAACAAGCTTCGCGAAAGCATGCCGGCGCTCCGGCAGGAGTACTTTACGCTGCTCGTAAACCACCGCATCCCATGGGAAGAAGTTCTCGTTGCTCAATATTATGCAGGAGACGCTTGCCGAGCATACGCGCAGCGTTGTTTTCCGATACCGCCTTGACCAGTACCTGGCCGTACTCAACGATGCGGGCGAGCGCAGCCCAATCGAAATTGCCGAGCAAATGTGCCGGAATATCGAACGCTATACCAAGTTTACGGTTTCCGTCGGGGTCGGCGGCAGAGTAGCGGAGATTAGCGAGCTGCCGGATTCCTACCGCCAAGCGCAGCAGGCGCTATCCCATCACCTGTTCACGGAAGGCAATACGGCGATTTTGTATGACGATATTCACCAGAGCGGAAGCCAGGAGCCGCTGGCGCTTGAATATAAGGACGAGCTGCTGCTTGCTCTTCGTTCCGGAAATACGGGGCGGACGGCTGCCATTCTGTCCGCCATTTCGGATTCGCTGCAGAAGCTGGTCTCCCGGCAAAATCCGAATTATCTCCTCAGCCTGTACGAGGAGCTGGCTGCTTCCGCGATCCGCACCTTTTACGAGATGGTTCCGTATTCGGACATACATCCGCTGATCCAGAGCTTCAAGGCGGTGCAAGGGACCGCGGGGCTTTCCCTGGCGTCCTTGCAGCGCCAACTGCTGGCCTTGTGCACGGAGGGAGCGACGCTAGTGCACCAGAACAGCCTGTCCGGCGGCCAGAAGGTGATTTATAAAGCGATCGACTATATGAAGAGCCGGTTGTCGGAGGATATTTCCGTCGGCGAATGCGCCGCCCATGTTCATCTTAGCGCCAGCTACTTTGCCAGCTTGTTCAAGCAGGTGACCGGGATGACGGTCACGCAGTATATGACCTCGGAACGCATTCAGAAGGCGAAGCTGCTGCTCGTTGAGGGGGCGAAGGTGCAGGAGGTGGCTTCCGCTCTGGGGTATGAGGAACGCAGATATTTCAGC
>JAQSXN010000484.1 GCA_029256665.1 Paenibacillus sp. | reverse complement strand
AATGGCACCGTACCATTAATGAATGGAAGCATCACGCCGTAGGTGACTGTGGCATCGCCCGGTTTAGGCCATTGATCCTCGGGCACGCCAGCTTCGCCGAAGTTTTTGCGGACCGCTTTGCCTTCGTGCATCACATAGTCATAACCTTCCATCCAGCCGTTGCGAAGCGATTCGTCGAAGAAGGGATCCGATTCCCCGAAGTATGCGGCATAGACTTTGTTAATATAGCCGAAGATCGCTTCGACATTGTCAAAGTCCTTGTTGAATATGAGATAATCCCGCACCATCGTTTTCTCCGCGCGGGCTTGCTGTCCGTCCGGACCCGCCGGCAGCGGGAACGCTTTAAAGCCCGGCACGCCGCTAAG
Source organism: Paenibacillus sp. (assembly GCA_029256665.1). Lineage (GTDB taxonomy): Bacteria > Bacillota > Bacilli > Paenibacillales > Paenibacillaceae > Pristimantibacillus. Next base: position 3,552 of record JAQSXN010000484.1, on the reverse strand, counting down.
CGGATACCCGTCCATCCACGGCGGTCCAAAAATAATGCCCGCTTGTCCGCTTGCCGCGATCTCCGCCGCTTTGCCCGCATCCTTGATGCCGGCCTCGGGATCGACATATCCTTTTTCCATCCACTCTCTCATTTGCGCAAGAAAAGCTTTTATGCCAGGCTGAATGCCGTTGTACGCCAGCTCTCCGCTTTCGTCCTGGTTCCAATACTCCCAAATGTATTTGGAAGGCATATGATCGCCGAACGCGCCGACCAAACCGTCGGCGGTGGACATCCAGTTGTAAGGACCTTCCTTAAGCGACACGGCCAATCCGAGAGTATCGTCTTTGCCGTTGCCGTCCGGATCGTCTTCCGTAAAGGCGCGCAGCACTTCCGTGAATTCGTCGATCGTCGTCGGAGCTTTAAGATTCACCTTAGTCAGCCAATCCTCGCGCACCCACATGACCGTGCCTTCATCCATCGCGTACATATTCGGCAAGCCATAAATTTTGCCGTCGCGCGTAACGGGGTAAAGCACATCCGGGTATTTCTCATATACCGCTTTCAGATTGTCGGATAAATATTTATCGATGTAGTCGTTAAGAGGCTGGATCTTGCCGGCGGAGATCATGTCGCTTGCCATCTCTACCTTGGAAGTAAAGACGTCCGGCAGCTTTTGATTGCCCGCCATCATAAGCCGAAGCTTCGTTTGATACTCCTCCAGGTTCGGCACAACAAAGTCGAAGGTCAGGTTGATGCCCATCGAATCGCGCATCCAGCGAGTATGGAAGTTATCCTCGATGCCCTCCCCCTTCTTAAATTCATCCTCGCCTTGAGCCGTCCAGCGAATACCGGTCGAAACGTCGATCGGCGGATCAAACTTAAAGTCCTTCGGGTTCGTAAGAACGAGACTTTCTGCAGACTCTCCTCCGCTATTGCCCGGAGCGTTCTCTGCGCCGGCGCCGCCTTCGTTGTTGCTCCCGGAACATCCTGCAGCTGCCAACGCGACGGCCAGCGCGGCAATACTTGTTCTTGCTCCTTGTGACACTCGTTTCATCCTTGATGACCCCTTTCAGGTTAAATGTTCCCTAGCCCCTTTATTGTATGGGTTAATAAAAACGCATCAAATACAACAGTTTTTAGATTATAGCAATAATTTAATGTGGAACGCTTGGGATAACATCCCCTTTTAAAGCAAAAAAAACCGCCCTGCCGGGCGGCTGTGATGATCCGTGATGAATCACGAATGCCGTGCTTCTATTATAATTGATCGATTTCCTTCTTCGCCGCCGCCAACGCCTGCTCCAGATCGGCGATCAAATCGTCGATATGTTCGATGCCGACCGAGAAACGCAGCAGACGTTCGTCGACGCCGACCGCTTTGCGAATTTCCTCTGGAATGTCCGCGTGCGTCTGCATGGCCGGGTACGTCATCAGCGACTCCACGCCGCCCAGGCTCTCGGCGAACGCGATCAGCTTAATGTGGCGCAGAATCGGTTCGACGTAACGAGCGTCCTTGAGCCGGAACGAGAAAATGCCGGTATTGCCGGACGATTGGCTGTTCTGCACGTCATGTCCCGGATGATGTTTGAGCGCCGGGTAATACACTTCCTCGATCGCCTCGTGCCGGAGCAAATATTCCGCGATCTTCGTCGCGTTGAATTGATGGCGCTCCATGCGCAGGGCGAGCGTCTTCATTCCCCTCATCAGCAGCCAAGAGTCTTGAGGACCTAGCACCGCCCCGATGGAGTTGTGCAATATCGCCATCTCCTTGGACAGCTCTTCGCCTTTCGTGACGATCAAACCTGCCAGCACGTCGTTATGTCCGCCCAAATATTTGGTCGCGCTGTGGATAACGATGTCGGCGCCAAGCTCGATCGGGCGCTGCAGATATGGCGTAAGGAGCGTGTTGTCCACGATCGTAAGCAAGCCCTTGGACTTCGCCCAGGCGCATACGCGCTCCAGATCGGTAATCATCATTAGCGGATTGGTCGGCGTCTCGATCAACACGGCTTTTGTGTTCTCTTGAAGCAACGACGACATGCCATCGATATCGTTTGTATCGACATAAGAAGCCGTCACGCCGAATCGTTTCATGATTCGTTCGAGCAAGCGATAGGTGCCGCCGTAAAGATCAAGGGACACGATCAGATGGTCGCCTTGGCTGAAATAAGCGAATATCGTTTGCAGCGCGGCCATGCCGGAGCTGCACGCAAACCCGGCATCGCCGGATTCCAGCTGCGCGGCGGCTTCCTCCAATACCGCGCGCGTCGGGCTTTTGGTGCGGGCATAATCAAAACCCGTACTCTGTCCCAGCTGGGGATGGCGGAACGCCGTCGCTTGATACACGGGGAAGCTGACCGCTCCCGTAACTGGCTCCTTTACGGAACCGATTTGCGCCAATTGACTTTCGATTCTCATCTTCGTCGCAACTCCTTACGATAATTTAAATTCCAGCGCCAAGATCAAAAGGCGTTTGTTGGTAGACGTAATAGTTCAGCCAATTCGAGAACAGCAGGTTCGCATGGGCTCTCCAAGTGGACAGCGGCATCCGGTCCGGATTATCGCCCGGAAAATAATTTCGAGGCAAAGCGACGTTCATCCCCTTGGCGATATCCCGGTCATACTCGTATTTCAAGGAGGTCGGATCGTACTCGGAATGGCCCGTCACGAAAATTTGTTTGCCGTCGCGCGAAGCGACGATGTAGATGCCGGAGTCTTCGGATTCGGACAAAATCTCCAAATTCTCGATACCCGCGATATCCTCGCGCCGAACTTCCGTATGGCGCGATTGCGGCACGAAAAACAGTTCGTCGAAGCCGCGAAGCAGCGGCACGTTGCGCGTTTCCACGGTGTGCGGGAACACGCCGAATATTTTGGCGTCCAAGTTATATTTGGGAACTCCGAAGTGATGGTATAACCCGGCTTGCGATGCCCAACAGATATGGAACGTGGAAGTAACATGGCGTTTCGTCCAATCCATGATTTCCGTCAGCTCATCCCAATAATTCACTTCCTCGAACGGCATATGCTCGACGGGCGCTCCCGTTATAATCATGCCGTCGAAATACAAGTGCGCGATCTCGTCGAACGTCTTGTAGAACGACTCCAGATGTTCCGCGGACGTATTCTTGGACGTATGGGTGCGCGGATGGAGCAGCACCACCTCCACTTGCAGCGGCGTATTTCCGATTAGGCGAAGCAACTGCGTCTCCGTCGTTTCTTTGGTCGGCATAAGATTAAGTATCGCGATTCGAAGCGGACGAATGTCCTGGTGGTAGGCCACGCTTTCATCCATGACGAAGATATTCTCGTTGTTCAGTATTTCCTTGGCCGGCAGATTGTCCGGTACTTTGATCGGCATCTTCATTCCTCCTTGATGTTGAGCAATAAAAAAAGACCCCTTCTGCGTGAGAAAAGGTCGTCTGCTCGGAAAAGAAGCCGTCCGCCTCTCTCATCTCTCAGAAACATAATGTCTCCGCAAGAATTAGCACCGTGCGTATAACGCCGGTTGCCGGGCTTCATCGGGCTAGTCCCTCCGCCTGCTCTTGATAAGAAAGTAGTCTATTCAATT
>JAQSXN010000483.1 GCA_029256665.1 Paenibacillus sp. | reverse complement strand
TGGGTCTCGAGGTGATGCTGACCGAGAACACGAAGGAGTATGACGAGGTAACGGTAAGCACCCGCTGGGAGAGCAGAGAGGACTTCCAAGGCTGGACGCGCAGCGAAGCGTTCCGCGAGTCCCATCAGCATCGGGAAACGCCGGAATACATCATCTCTAACAAAATCGCTTTCTACGACGTAAAAATCGTGCGCAATCCGCTGCCTGAGGTTGAAGCTCAGAGCGTGTAGCGCAACCGTGAATGGGCTTCCGGGAGTCGGCTTTCGGCTTCCGGAGCCCTTTTGCATGAAATAGGAGTAGCTCGTCCTAATACGCGGCAGCTCATTGCGAGGGCAATGTAGCAGCAACATGTTCGGGTTCTGGTCGTAAGAGAATGGAAAAAAATAAGAAGTAAGGGTTGACAAGGAAATTCAATTGTTGATAGGATGTTTAGTGATAATAATTATCATTATCATAAAAACGATTATTTATACAACGTTATTTGGATTCGCGAAGGGATGGGAATGCAGTGAAGGCGAGAATGAAGATTAGCGGCATCCTTGCCGCATTATGGATAGCGCTGCTGGTTTGGCCGGCTGGCGCAATGGCCGCCGGAGATCTTGCGGACGGGACGTACACGGCGGATTATCTGATCCTGAAGGCGGAGAACGATTCCGTCTCCATGGCGAACGATTATTGGGAGAAACCCGCGACGGTGACGATCAAGGACGGCAAAGCGAAGGTACGCGTAAAGATCAATCACAGCTTCTGGGTCACGGAGTTTAAGGTGCCGGGCAGCGGCGGCGCGTTCGTGGATACGAAAGTGATCAGCTCTAATAAAAAAGCGGACACGCGGTTGGTGGAGTTCTCCGCCGACATCACGAAGCCGATGCTATCCAAAATTCACGTCACGGTCGAGGAAATCGACTACGATCACGATTATACGATCCGGTTCGTATTCGACGAGGATAGCTTCAAGCTGGTGAAAGGCGCGACGCCGGCGGCAACGGCCAAGCCGACCGAGAAGCCATCGGAGAAGCCGACGACGGCGCCGATCGCCAAACCCGCGGCGACGGAGCAGCCGGCGCAGGATGGCGCGCGGAATGCGGACTCGGCTGGCGGATCGGCGACAGGCGGCCAGCCCGCGGGCGAAGCTTCCGCCTCGGTCCAGCCGACGACAACGCCGAAGGTAAGCGAAACCGCGACTACGCCGCCATCCGGCACGGCAACGACCGCTCCGGCGGAAGGCAGCGCGGAGCCATCCATATCGCCTATGACCGAGCAAGAGCAAGGGAAAGGAGCGAGCGGAGATGCCGGAGTACCGGCAGCCGAAGAAGCCGGGGAGGCGGGAGCGTCGGAGTCGGCTAAGGACGGCGAAGCGCGGCTAGCCGCCGCGGGTGCCGAGGGCGGCGAAGACATGCCGGCGCTTGCGGCGGGAGAGACGGCCGGCGAGACGGCTGCCGAAACAACCGGGGAAAGCGGCGGGAGCGGCTTGATGTGGTGGACGCCGATCGCGGCGGTTCTTATCCTGGCTGCCGGCGGCTTCTACATCTGGAGAAGCAGGAAGGCTCGATAGAACGATAGCGGGCTTGGAGATAGCGATTAGGGGAGTGGAACGATGTTGAGACGAAGAGGAAAGCTGGCGGCATGGTTAGCGCTTTGCTTGCTCTTACTGGCGGCCTGCGGCAACGAGCCGCCTGCAAGCGGTGGGACTGCGACGGAATCGCCGGCCGCCGAATCGGCGGAGCCTGGCGATTCCGCGGCGGAGAGCGCGGAGGTGCCGGAAGAGCATCGCATCGTGTCGACGACCGTGGCGATTACGCAGATCATGGACATGCTCGAAATTGATTTGGTAGGTATTCCGACGAGCGTAAAGACGTTGCCGGAGCGTTACGACGAAGTGACGAAGGTTGGCAACCCGATGAGCCCGGACATGGAGCTGGTGAAATCGCTGAAGCCGACAGAGGTATTGTCGGTGACGACGCTGCAATACGATCTGGAGCCCGTGTTCGATAATGCGGGCATGGACGCGACCTTCCTGGACTTGACCAGCTTGGAGCGGATGCAGGCCGAAATTGTGAAGCTGGGCGAGAAATACGGCAAGCAGGACAAGGCGGCCGCGATCGTCAGCGAATACGATGCGACGCTTGAGAAGATCCGCAAGGCGACGGAAGGCAAAGAGAAGCCGAAGGTGCTGATTCTGCTTGGCGTGCCGGGCAGTTATCTAGTCGCGACGGAGCATTCTTACATCGGAGATTTGGTTCGATTGTTAGGCGGCGTTAATATCGTGCGGGGCGAGAAGGTGGAGTTCCTTGCATCGAACACGGAATACCTGCATCAATCCAATCCCGACGTCATTCTGCGCGCCGCGCATGGCATGCCGGACGAGGTCGTCAAAATGTTCGACGAGGAATTCAAGACAAACGATATTTGGCATCACTTCAAGGCGGTGCAGACGGACCGGGTCTACGATCTGCCGGAGCCGCTCTTCGGAACCACGGGCAATCTAGCCGTCGGTGAGGCTCTAGAGGCGTTGTTGCCGATGTTATATCCCGATGAACCGTAAAGGAACGTGAACGATGAACAAGCCGATGACAACCATCGAAACGGGCAAGGGAAACGGCGGCAGCGCGGCAACAGGAGCGACGGCTAAGGGAAGAAGACGGTCAAAAGCAAAGCCATACGGCATGCTGATCGCAACCGCCCTGCTGCTTGCGGCGCTCGCCTTGATCTCCGCGATGACGGGTAGCATTAAAGTGTCGTCCGGGGAACTGCTGAGCGGTCTGCTGAGCGGCACTAACGAGCAGGTGGAAATTATCAAGGATTTGAGATTTCCGAGAATTATCGTCTCCATGCTCTCGGGAGCCGCGCTTGCCGTTTCGGGGGCGCTGCTGCAAGCGGTCATGAAAAACGCTCTCGCTGAGCCCGGCATTATCGGGATCTCGTCGGGCGCAGGACTCGTATCCATAACGGTCGTCACGATGTTCCCGATGCTGTACTTCTGGTCGCCGCTGTTCTCCGTGCTGGGCGGGGCGTTCGCCTGCTACCTGGTTTATTCGCTCTCATGGCGAACGGGACTAAGCCCGCTCCGGCTCATACTGGTCGGCATCGCGATCAACGCGACGTTCACCGGCCTCGGGCAATCGTTTAATTATCGAGGCAGCTATGCCGTGACCAGCGTCAATCAAGCTATATCCTCGATCTTCACGATGAAGACGTGGGAGGATGTCCACATTCTCGGCCTGTTCGGCGGCATCGGTCTGTCGTTGTCGCTGTTGCTGAGGAGCTGGTGCAACATGCTGGCCTTCAACGACGAGACGGCCCGAAATTTAGGACTTCGCGTCATGCGCGTCAGGCTGCTTATCTCGGCGGTCGCGGTGCTGCTGGCATCGGTGGCGACGGCAATCGGCGGATTGATCATGTTCGTCGGTCTGCTCGTTCCGCATATCGGCCGGGCGCTCGTGGGCTCCAGCTACAAGCTGCTCATCCCGTTCTCGGCGATAGGAGGAGCGCTGCTCGTGCTTGCCGCCGATACGATCGGCAGGACGGTATTGGCCCCAGCGGAAATTCCGGCTTCCATTATTATGGCGGTGATCGGCGGCCCGTTCCTTATCGTCATGCTGAAGAGAGCCGACAGAATTCACAAATAAAGAAGCGGCGAAGGCGGTTCCGCGAACAGGAGGGTTGGAATACGAATGAAGCAGCTGCTTATTACGGATGACGATTATAACAGCCGCTCCTTGCTCGGGCATTATATGACCAAGGAAGGCTTTCGGGTGCTGGAAGCGCAGAACGGCCGCGAAGCGATGCATGTCCTGGAGAACCAAACGGTCGATCTCGCGATCATGGATATTATGATGCCTGAAGTCGACGGGCTGACGCTGTGCGAATATACGCGCAAAAATTACGATATTCCGATCATCATCCTGTCCGCGCGCGA
>JAQSXN010000482.1 GCA_029256665.1 Paenibacillus sp. | reverse complement strand
TCGACCAAAGTCTCGTCGCGTGTTGCTCCGGCTTGATTTCCGTCTCCGTCTCCGCGAACAGGTCGTTCTCGAGCGCAACGGATACGTAGCCAACCGCCCACGGATAACTTTTCTTCAGCTTGTCCGCGTCCTTGAAGTTCAGCTCGGTGTTCATTTCGGCTGCGGATTCCGCTTGTTCGCGAAGCCCCATCAATCTGACGGCGGCCGTCAACGTTTCGATTCTGGATATTTTCTGATTGGGCTTGAAAGTACCGTCCTCGTAACCGGTAAATACGCCCTTAGCCGCGAGGCGCATAATGTATTCCATCGCCCACTCGAGCTGATCCTCGTCCTCGAAGTTCCACTTGACGTCATATCTGTCGTCATTGTCGCCCCAGCCTTTATTTTTGTCCCACTTATCGTTTTCGTTTTTGCCGCCCTTGTCGTGGTCGCCCCAGCCTTTGTCGTTGTCCTTGCCTCTATCGTTATCGTTCGAATCCGCGAAAGCCGATGTCGCACCGCTTGCGAGCATCAATACCGCCGTAGCTGTAACCGCCGTTTTTTTCCACAAAGCATTTTTTGTCATAATAGCCACTCTCCTTTTAACGTTAGCGGACTTGCCGCTTTTTGCCTTCGCCCATAAGTTTCGCAGGGATAGGATCGTTTAAAGGGGGTGGCTATTAAAAATCGAGAAAATTCTATTCTTTTTTCGTAGACTCGCGTTTTTCCTTCAGCCATTTCGGAGCGCCTTTATTTTTGCCCTCGCGTTTCTTCAGTTCCTTGGCCTTGGCTTTCGACAATGTTTTTGGCGCCGGCTTTGCCGCCGGCTTGCTGGCGGCTTGTTCCGCAGCCCGACCGGCGCCTCCGGATGCCGGACGGCCCGCTCCCGTGGCAGCGGCGGGCTTCGCTCCCTCGCCGCCTGCGCGCCGCCCATCCGTCGATGCTCCGCTCACGGCTGCCTGCCTCCTTGCAGGCGCCGCGCCTCGCGCCGGACGCTCGACGGCTTCGTTCCGCGTTGACGAGCCCTCGGCTCTCGCGTTCCCCGCCGCGGCATCCTTGCCGCCGCTTCGGAAGGCGCCCGGACGAGTCGCTTCGCGGAGCTGCTCGTCAGAGAGCAGCTTGCCCCGGTACATCGCTCTCTCGCTAAGATCAATGCCCAACGTCTTGCGGAACTTGTCCATAATAAACAGCTCTTGCGGCGTCACGATCGTGATGACGGTTCCCGGCTTGCCCATTCGTCCCGTCCGTCCCGCGCGATGCACGTAATGATCCGCGTCCACGGCGGGGTCGAGCTGCAGCACGAGCGGCAGTCCTTCGATGTCGAGCCCTCTCGCCGCGACGTCGGTCGCAAGCAACAGCTGGCAGGCGCCTTCGCGAAAACGGGCCAGCGTCGCCGCGCGGCGCTGCTTGTCGGAGTCCCCGTACAACGTCTCGACGGCAAAACCTTCGAACCGCAGCTTCGATTCCCAATTGGAGATTTCATTGGTGTCGTTGAGGAACAGCAGCGCTTGCGGCGGATTCAGCAGCCGGATCAATCGTCTTGTCGTATCCGTCTTGTCCCGGCGGTCGCTAACGACATAGAGATTGTCGATCGTCTGGGAGACGCGATGCTCCATCGTGAGCTGGAAGCGGATGGGATCATTCATCCAGCGTCCTTCGTACCTCGCCATTTCCTCCGGATACGTCGCGGAGAAAAACGCCGTCTGGCGGCCTTTGCCCATCGCGAACAGCACCGCTTCCAGATCCTTCTCCGAGCCGAGTTGGAACGTCTGATCCGCTTCGTCGATCACGAGAAACCGAACGTCGTGCAGCTTGATCTTTTTGTTCTTGACCAGCTCGTGAATGCGGCCCGGCGTCCCGATGACGAGCTGGGGACGCAGCTTTAGCTTCTCGACCTGGCGTTTCATCGCCGCGCCGCCGATCAGCTGCTGCACGCGGATGCCGAGCGGCTCCGCGTAACGTTCCGCGATGCGGACGATTTGCATCGCAAGTTCCTGCGTAGGCGATATCACGACGCCTTGAATGCTCCCGGACGCCGCATCCACTCGTTGCAGCATGGGCAGCAGAAACGCCAGCGTCTTGCCCGTTCCCGTCTGCGATCTTGCCGAAACATCCTTCCCGGCGAGCAAAGCCGGTATCGTATCGGCCTGCACGTCGGTCGGTTGCGTTAGCCCGTGCCCGCGCAGCGCCTCCTCCAGAAGCGCGTTTAGCCCAAGCTCAGTCCATGTTTTGTCGTTTCCCATTTCTTCGATAACCCCTCTTATGGCTTTTGTTATTTGCGATTAAACAATCCTCCGAACAATCGATCCGCGACGCGCGGAAACAGCCCGTACAGCTTGATGCCCACCGAAGCGGCATGCGGAAGATCCAGCTCCGCCTTCCGGCGTTCCATCACGCGGACGATCGCCTTGGCTACATAAGCCGGCTTCATCATAAACCAACTTACATTTTTGGCATATGAGCCGGACGGATCCGCAAGCGCAAAAAATTCCGTGTCGATCGGCCCGGGATTAACGGCGGATACGGCGATCTCTTCACCGCGCAGCTCCATGCGCAGCGCATTGGTAAAGCCCAGCACCGCATGTTTGGTCGCCGTGTAACTCGTGGATTTGGCGGAGCCGATCTTGCCCGCCATCGACGCGATATTCACGATATGTCCGTTCCCTTGCTTCCGCATATAGGGCAATACCGCTTTCGTGCAGCGAACGATCCCCATATAATTGGTGTCCATCATCGCCTCGAAGCTTGCCACTGGCATATCTTCGAATGTCTCGAACTGTCCGTAGCCGGCATTGTTTAACAATATATCGATTCTTCCGTATTGACCGATTACTCTGCGTACGACTTCTTCCACCTGCGACATATCGGTTACATCCATGACGTAATAGGCGCAATCGCGGCCGATCGCGGCCGCCGTCTTGGCCAATCTCGCTTCGTTGCGGCCCGTCAGCACCGGTATGGCTCCCCGTCGCGCAAGCAGCGCTGCCGTCAAGGCGCCGATACCGCTGGAAGCCCCGGATATCAACACGATTTTCCCGTTCAACAAAACTCATCACCTGCCTGAGGTTGTTCGTCATTAATATTAAGTTTACTTTACTACTTCGGCGGAAGCAAAAAAAAAGCTCCCGCAGGAGCTTTCGTTCGCTTATGAAGCAATTAGGACTTGAATGTCGAGCTCGCCGATGCCTTCCATAATGAGCGGGATCGTAAGAGCCTGCTTGGCATTGAAGCCTGCCGCTTGCGCGGAATGGATGACCTTCGGAGGGGTAATGTCGACCTTGACTCCCTGATTATACAACATGGTGCTCGCATTGCCGCTGATCATGTTGCCAAGTTCCGATATCGCGCTTTTGGATATCTCGTCAATCTCGGAGATTACGTATCCTCCCATCATGGCGGAAACCATCTTCAGCGCCACCTGTTCGCTTAGTCCGAATACGATATCGCCCTTCATCTGTCCATTGAGACCGATTTGAATCCAAATGTAATTCTCAACAAACTTAATGTCCTTGAGCCCTAGCTGTCCTGTCGCAGGCCGAATTTGAACGACTTGCTCTATTACGATTTTTGCAGATTCAAGAAACGGGTTTATATATTCTGCCTTCATAACAGGGAAGCGCTCCTTTTTGTTCGACAAAATTCGCAATTTGTCTATTTGACGATAATTATACTCGAACAACTAGGACAAGTATACTAGTAAAACGATATATGGATCTTTCGGCCTACTCCTTTATAACCTCATCCGACATCGGCAGCTTTGCCTGGAACCCTGCCGGCTTGCCTACGATAACGAATTCGCATCAGCCTAAGCCGCTCGTACAGCTGTTCGACCTGGCGTCCCGACTTGCCGTCTTCCGCCTGTCCGTAGACTTGCTCGAGCACCGGCTTTAAGTAACGGTCTCCCTTCGCGGCCATCGCTTCCCATATCAATTGCTGCTCCGCCTCC
>JAQSXN010000481.1 GCA_029256665.1 Paenibacillus sp. | reverse complement strand
GGATCGATCTTCAGGATTACTATAATAGCGCCGAGCTCGTCTGCGAGCAGATTAGCCGGCAAGCATCGAGCGCGCGGGACAAGGGCGGCGAAGAGCCCGAGCTCGGACCGCAAAGAGCCATACGGGCTTTAAATGAACGTTCGGCCCGTCAAAGAGTCGTCATCGCCTTCGACCATTACGAGAAGGCAGGCGAATTCGATCGATGGCTTAGAGAATCGTTCCTCCCTTATCTCAGCTCGGAAATTCTGATCGTCATAGCCGGTAGATTTCCGTTAGCCGGGCCATGGCGCCAATCCCCCTCATTGCGCCGTTTGATCGTTTCCTTGCCGTTGGCGGAATTGGCTTATGGCGAGGTGCGGGATTTCGTGCGGCGGCAAGGCATCTCCGATCCGCTGCGGGCGGATGCGATCTGGACGGCATCCCATGGCCATCCCTTGACGCTTTCCTTGCTGACCCAGCCTGCGGTCTATGGCGCGGATGACAATCAGTGGTTGAAACGGATTTGCGGGGATACCTTCGAGGAGCTGCTGGAGCATTGGCTGCTAGAAATGCCGGGCGGCGAGCTTCGGCCGCTCCTGTACGCCGCTGCCGTCCCGCGAACGTTTAATCAGGACATTCTGAACCGCATTTGCGGCAGCTCCGTCTCCGACGCCATGTTCGACCGGTTGCTTGCGTTATCCTTCGTCTACCGGACGGAGCGAGGCTGGAGCCTGCACGACATCGTCCGCGAAACCCTTCTCAGAAGCCTGAAGCTGCGGATGCCGGAATCGCTGAAGCAGTACAGGCGGCGCCTGATCGAATGGCTGTGGGAGAAGCTTCGGAATAAAGAGCGATCGACGGACGCGGAAGACGCGGCGGCATTGGCGGAGCTGCTGAGCTTATCGGGAAACGCAACGTTAAGGGCGCACTTCCGTCATGCCAAGGAGGCATCTCCCTATACCGAGACGGTGGAGGGACATACGCTTACGGAGGCATTGGCTTACGTGGAGCACAGGCTTAGACACCCGGCGGCCTGGACGGTGAGCTGTTCGGATCCCGAGACGGATCGGTTGTTCCATTACGATTTCACGCCGGAACAGACGATGATGCGAATTCGGCATATTGACGTCAGGGCCTTGCTTCGCGTCGATCCTCGCGCGGTTAAGCTGATCAGAAGTCCGGAAGGAACGGCGATCGGCTTGACGGCGGCTATGCCCATTCACAGGGATTCGATCGAGTATTTGCGTTCGTCTCCCCTGTCTCGCGCCTACTTCTCCGGCCTTGGCGGTTCCGAGCTGGAAGCATACCGGGTTCCCAAAGACAAGCCGGAGGGATTGTTTCTGTACGCGATCGATATGGCCAACCTAGAGGATGAGCGGCATCGATCGAATTCGATCCGTCAACTGCTTGAGCTGCTGCTGTCCGGCAACTTGTTGATTACGTCGCCGCCTCCCCATCCGTTTTATGCCGACGGTCACGAGGCTTTGGGATTCGAACGGCTAGAAGGCGCCGGCCATCTCGATTATGACGGCAAGACGCCAACCCCTACGTATGCGGTCGACACGCGCAAGCTGAAATTGCAGGCCTATCTAACCCGTATTCTCCAAGGCGTCGAACTCGAAAGCGGCGCCATCGAACCCGAACCTCGCGGCTCGAAACCGATGACGCTTGAATCGAAGGCGGATCTCAATCGGCTCACGGCCAGGGAACGAGAGGTTGCCGAATTGGTAATCGTCGGACATACGAATCCCGAGATCGCCAAGGCTTTGTTCGTCAGCGATGCCACCGTCAAGAAACATATCAATGCGATATTGTCCAAGTATGGGCTCAAGAACCGGACCCAATTGACGAATGTGCTGCTGGAGCAACAGCGGCGGGAATGAAGACATATGACTAGAGGTGATGAGATGGAAGCCAAACGAGCGGCCGCCGAACGAGCGGTCGAATGGATCAGGGACGGCATGACGGTCGGGCTGGGCACCGGCTCTACTGTGCAGCCATTTATTCAAGCGGTCGGCAGGAAGGTAGCGGAAGGGCTGGCTATCAAAGCCGTCGCCACTTCCGTCCGCTCCGAAGAGCTGGCGCGGGAGCTCGGCATCCCGATCATTCCGTTCTCGGACGTGGAGGAGATCGACTTCACGGTCGACGGCGCCGACGAAGTCGATCCCGCATGGCATTTAATCAAAGGCGGGGGCGGCGCGCTCCTGCGCGAAAAAATCGTGGCGGATGCCAGCAAGAGGCTGATCGTCATCGTGGACGAGTCCAAGCTCGTCCGGCATCTCGGCAAGTTCCCGCTGCCGGTCGAGGTCGTTCCGTTCGGCTTCGAGCTCACCCGGCGCAAGCTAACCCGGCTGGGATGTGAACCGAAGCTGCGAATGGCGGACTCCCGGCCCTACTTGACCGACAACGGCAACTACATCATGGACTGCGCGTTCGGCGACATCCTTCAGCCAGGCCGGCTCGCCGAAGAGCTTCACCGGATCCCCGGGGTGGTCGAGCATGGCTTGTTTGTCGGAATGACGGCGGAGGTCGTCGTCGGCCGGGCGGATGGTACAGCTTATTTGTTGGAGCGGTAGAAGAGGGAAGAATGGAGAGAGACTGGCACCGAGATTCCATCCGGCGTCAGTCTCTTTGGCTTTTCGTATTTGCGATTATGATTATTAATGCGGAACATTGGGATACACATCGAACAAATAATCCGTTCGTTCGCTCCAGCCCCTGCCTGGTGGATTGATTTCACCCTCCCCCCACGCGGATAACCAAATGCCTTCAATCGGTTGCTCTACTGTAGCCTGAACCGGGTGAATGCCGGTTTCGTCCACTACGTACGTTTCTGCATCGGCGATGCCATAATTAACAGGCTCATGATCCATTAATTCCAGCTTCACGAGATCGGTCTCTATGCCGGGCTTTAACTGAAGCAGCGCCAATTCGTCCACTCACCGAAAAAAATGCGTGGATTCAATCTGCCGACCTATATACGCTTCCAACCATTGGAAAGTTCCTGTTGACGAGAAAAGCAAAATTGATTGGAACTCGTTGGACTGCGAGTTGGCATGCTACCAAAGCGTCTCGCCGATCGCAGTGCGGCCATAAGTCCGAACCCCACCATCCATGCTGCCAAAAAAAAGAGGCCGGACGCCTAAAAGCGTGCCGAGCCTCTATATCCTTTTAAACCACGTCCACCCTGTCGATGTTTCGGAAGCTGAGATAGGTGAGCAATACGCCTAGCGCTCCGAGCGATACGGGGATGGCGATAATCGAACTTAAGCTGAAGCCCATGTTGTTGGAGCAGACGAGCATGACAATAAAGACAGAGCTGATCACGGTCGAAGTGATCGACTTCTTGCGCATGCCGACGGCTAGCGGGAGTAAGCTCATGCCGGCTGCGGCAAGGGCATGCATCAGAACATGCGCGCCTTGCTGGTACAGCAAAGTGGTCGTAATGGTATCGTCTACGTACCCAGTGGCGTTGTTCAGCGCCAAGAATAACGAGCCGAGCAATAGATTGGCCACGATGATGTTCGTAAACGTCCATATGAAGACGATAATCAGCTTGGAGAAAATCAGCTTCTTCCGGCTGACCGGGTAGGTGAACAGAAGCGCCATCGTCTTATTCCGGAACTCTCCGATGATCAGCTTCGAAATCAACGCCGAGGCATAGATGATGAACGTTGCCCTTACTAACGTATCGATCAGACCTAACATTTCCTCATAGCTTTGGAATACCGGCTCGAGCTGGTTCTTCCCCTCCACCAAGTAGATGAGCAGCAGGAATCCGCCCAATATCCCGTAAGCCATCAGAGAGCCCCATAAGTTTGATCAAATGTTGCATGGCTGCCACCTCCGCGCGTTAATTCGAGGAAATATTCCTCCAAGGAATGATGGCGCCGATTAATCGATTCCACCGGTACGTCGTTCAGGACAAGGCCTTTGGACAGCTCTTCCGGCGTAACGCTCGCGTCGTACACGCGAAGCACGTTGCCGCCCATCAGCTTGAAATTCCGCAGCTTCATCTTATCCTCCAAGACAAAGGCGGCCAGCTTCGCGTCCGATGTCTTGATCTCCACGTAATCCGTCTTGGAATGGCGGATGCTCTCCATGGATACTTCCTGAAGCAAGCGGCCATGATCGATGACGCCGATCGTATCCGCCACTTGCTCCACCTCCGCCAGAAGATGGCTGGAAACGAGCATC
>JAQSXN010000480.1 GCA_029256665.1 Paenibacillus sp. | reverse complement strand
AGGAAGCATTGCTTGGATCGAAGAAGGAACGGGACTGCTGAAGGTCGGTCCGAGAAGCGCCGGGGCGCTGCCTGGTCCGGTATGCTACGGGAGAGGCGGAACGCAGCCGACCGTGACGGACGCCAATCTCGTGCTGGGACGAATGAACCCCGACTTCTTCCTGGGCGGCAAGCATAAGCTGGATGCCGAAGGGGCGCGTAAGTCAATGAAGCCGCTCGCGGACAAGCTGGGCATCTCCATAGAAGAGCTGGCGCTTGGCATTGTGGAAATCGCCGATTCCCATATGGGGGACCTCGTACGCAAGATGTCCGTCGAGAAGGGTTACGATCCGCGCAGCTTCGCGTTATACGCCTTCGGCGGTGCGGGTCCGTTGCACGTATGCGGCTATACGAGAGGAACAGGTATCGAAACGATTGTCATTCCGCCCATGTCATCGGTTTTCTCGGCATACGGCATCGTCCAATCCGATCCGGCTTCCGTGGCGGAAGAGACGTTGACGCTGGCATTGCCTTGCGATCCCGAGCAATTGGAGTCCGCGCTTCAGCGACTCCAGGACCGGGCTTTGGAGGAATTGACGGATATCGCAAAATCCTTTGAATCGGTCGAAATTCGCCGCGAGGTGCTGATTCGCTATCAAGGGCAGAAGCAGGGAGTCTCGGTATTATGCTCTTATCCGCTGCAAACGCAGGAGGACATTCAAAGGCTGATGGACGATTACGATCGCGTGTACGAGCGGCAATTCGGGAAGGGCACAGCTTACCGCAAAGCCGGCTTGAAAATATCGGGCTTGCGCGTTAGGGCTATGGGACATCAAAACTTACGTGATTTCATCCCCTCGGCGGAAGCGCGTCCTCGGACGGTCGAGCCCCAGTACGGAAATGTGTTTTATCGGGAGAAGGCAGGTTGGCACCCAACCGCATTTTATAAATTCGACGAGCTGCCATCAGGTTTCGACAAACAAGGCCCGGCCATCATCATCTCCAATCATACGACGATTTATATTGCGCCGGATTACCGGGTAAAGCTCGATGAAACGCGCAATCTGGTGTTATCGCATTCGAAAGGGGCGACCGGCTATGAATCATGACAGAGCGCTTCCGGCGACTCAAGGGGAATTGCCGACGGAAAAAGCTTCTGCAACTTTGCTAAGGTACGCGGGGAAGCTGAAGTGGCTGCTTTCGTTGGTTTCTCTACTGGCGACATGGTGGATCGTCTCCCTCTTTCTAACTTCCAGGGTGCTGCCTACTCCGTTGCAGGCTGTCTCCGCCATGCTGGAGGAAATCCGCGACGGCGAGATCTTCAGCCATCTAGGCATTACCTTGTTCCGGGTGGCGGCGGCGTTTGTGCTAACGATGGCGCTCGGCATCGCGATCGGCTGCACGCTGGGGCTGTCGCGCAAAGCCGCCAGCTTCTTCAACCTTTGGATGGTCGTCGGCATGACGGTTCCCGCGCTCGTCTATATCGTCGTGATCTTCCTCTGGCTCGGATTGTCTGAATTTTCTGCCATATTGGCCGTTATGTGCACCACGGTGTTTACGATCACCTACAACATTTGGGAAGGCGTCAAATCGCTGGACAAAAAGCTGATGGAGATGAGCAGAATTTTCGGCGCGGACCGCAGCCTTACTTTCCGCAAGGTCATCGTGCCCCAGCTCATGCCGTACATTATGGCTTCCGCGCGCTTCGGTCTCGGCTTGACTTGGAAAATGGTTATTTTCGTAGAGTTGATGGGCCGACCGAACGGGATCGGGTATATGATCAATCACTGGTATTCGCTCTATAACATGACTTATGTGTTAAGCAGCGCGCTCCTCTTTATCATCGTGATGCTGTTCATCGAATTGTTTATCAGCAAAGTGCTGGAGCCGCGGTTATTCTCCTGGCGGCCCAAATCGACGCAATAAGAAGGAGGTCGGCATCCATGAGTGCGGAGTCCCGTAAAATATCGATTCAACGCCTCAACAAGTCGTTCCAAGTGAACGGCGCGTCCAAGCAGGTGCTCCACAATATTAACTTTGACGTGGATTCGGGCGAATTTATTTGTTTGCTTGGCTCCTCGGGCTGCGGCAAGTCGACCATTCTTAACATGATCAGCGGACTCGACAAGGATTATACGGGGGAGATACGCATCGACGGAGCGCTCCGATCCGAAAGCCGGGCGCACTTGAGCTACCTGTTCCAGGAGCCCCGGCTGCTGCCTTGGCTGACGGTGGAGAAGAACATCCATTTCGCGTTGCGGGCGGCAAAGGTGCCTGCGGCGGAATGGGACGACCGCACCGCGCATTATTTGGGCATGGTCAACTTGTCCGGCAGCGAGAAGCACTATATTCACCAGCTTTCGGGCGGCATGCAGCACAGAGTCGCTATAGCAAGGGCGTTCTCCGTCAATCCCGATATCCTGCTCATGGACGAGCCGTTCGGCGCTCTCGACGAGCTGACGGCCCGCGATATTCGCGCCAACCTGCTGGAGTTGTGGCAGAAGGACCGCAAAACCGTCTTGTTCGTGACGCACAACACGCTGGAAGCCACCTACCTGGCGGATCGTATCTTCATGATGTCGGCGAATCCCGGCAAGATCGACGTGGTAGCCCCGGTGGAGCTCAGCCGGCCGAGGGAATACGAGAGCGACGAGCTATTCTTCACGCATAAGCAGATGATCAAACAATTTGTTGGTATTAGCGGCAAGCCGGCATGAGAAAAACTTCTATCGAAGTACTTCGGAGATGAGCGACCGCGGTTTAATGTAGTTTTTATCGCCAATAAGAATTTGTTTTTCGGTAGAGCCGAAAACTTATAAATTCTTATGTGGTAAAAACAGAAACGGCCGAGCCCATTCAAACCATATGGCGAGAAACCAGGAGGAGTGGAGAGTATGGAAAAGAAAGGTCAAGCAAGAAGTTGGAAAGCGGGATCGATATTGCTCGCGGCGTTGCTGACATTGGTAATCGTCGCCGGCTGCGGGGGAGCAGGCGAGGGGGCTTCGCCAACGGCTTCCCAGAATGCCGCATCGCCGTCGCCAACGTCAACGGGAACCACGGAAGAAGCGGCTCAAGCGGCCGAGCTCGTCGAGCTCCGGTTAAACGTCGTCTCGACGGGCACGCAGTCTATACCGGCATTCCTGATCGAACGGCTGGCTCTCGACGAGAAACACGGCTTCAAACTCGAATCGGTACCGGATTCCGGTGCGGTCAACGCCAACTGGACCGCATTCAAGACCGGAAAAATCGATGGCATGATCACCGACTGGATCAGTCTGGCTCGCAACGTCGAGCAAGGGGACAAAGCGGTCGCGGTCGTACCGTTTCTGGGTTGGGGCAACGGCATTCTCGTGCCCGAGGATTCGCCTGTTCATTCCCTGGCGGATCTAAAGGACATCCAGGTCGGCGTATACAATCGCCTGGCTCCGGATTGGCTCTTCATTCGGGCTGCGGCCAAGCAGCTGCACGGCTTTGATCCGGAGAAGGACAACGTGGTCGCCGAGGCCGCTCCCGGTTTGCTTCTGGGGCTGATGCAGGAAGGCAAGGTGGATGCGGCGCTCAATTACGGGGACTTGAACAGCATGCTGCTCGGCATGGGAGGTTTTAAGATGCCGTTCGAGATCAAAAGCATTATGACGGATATCGGTCTTTCCACGGAAGCTCCTTTCCTCTTCTATACGTTCAACGAAACGTTTATGGTCGAACATCCGGATACCGTCAAGGCGTTCGCGGCGGCCTATAAAGAAGCCATCGAGTTTCTGAACAGCGACGAAGCCATCTGGACGGAAATCGCGGAGCGGCTCAAGATCGACAACGAAACCACGATCGGCTTGATGAAGGAAAACGCCCGCAGCAACATCTTTACGGAGATGACGCCGGCCATGGAAGGCAATATTGGAAGCATCTTCGACGTTCTGCTTCAGGAAGCCGGAGAGAAGGAACTAGGC
>JAQSXN010000479.1 GCA_029256665.1 Paenibacillus sp. | reverse complement strand
GTGTTAATGCCGATCACCTCGCCTTGCTCGTTAAGCAGCGGCCCGCCGGAGTTGCCGGGATTGATCGACGCGTCCGTCTGAAGCAGATGTTCGTAAGTATGCTCGCCCTGCTCGCCCTGGATCGTGATGGGGCGTTCCTTGGCGCTCAGAACTCCTGTCGTTAACGTGTGGTCAAAGCCGTACGGATTGCCGATCGCCAGCACCCAGTCGCCGATGGCCGTGTCGTTAGAATCGCCCAGCTTCAGCGCCGGGAAGGACGCTCCAGTCGGGTTCACTACTTTAAGCACCGCCAAATCAAGCTCGTAGCTTGACCCAAGCACTTGCGCCGTCAGCGGTTCGTCGTAGCCTTCTACCGTAACCTTTACTTCTTTCGCGCCGGAGACGACGTGCTCGTTCGTCAGAATGTACCCTTCTTTATCGAAAAAGAAGCCCGTGCCCGATCCGGACAGCTGCAGCTCGCCCGTGCCGCCGTTCGGCGCCGTTTCGGCTTCGTTTGGCTGCCGCGAACCGTTGCCGTCTTGATTGCCGCTCCCCATTCCGCCAAAAAATTGCCTGAACATCGGATCGTCCATCATGCTGGAGCGTTGCTGAACCTCCGTATAGTTCTCGATCTTAACCACCGCCGGACTCGACTGTTCGTAGACCGAAGCAATATCGTCGCTGGTGTTAAACGAAGCGGTCGATAGCCCCGGATCCTGTCCCGCGTTGCCGTTCGCGACTTGTTCGCTGCCCGTCTGAGTACCCGCGGCGCCTCCCGTGAACATATTGTTGGTATCCGCCGTATACGCGAGTCCTCCGATCAGGAGCGCTCCCGCCATAAACGCGGCAACCATCGGCAATGCCGGATTCATTTTTTTGCTTTTTTTCGCGCCTCTCGTATGTCTGATCTCATTATAGTAAGCTTCGAATTGCGGAGTCACAGGTGTCATGGTCATCTCCGTTTTCACCGATTCGGCTTCCGCTCTCTCCGATCGTTCCGCGTTCTCCGCCTTGCCCTCATCCTCGTTCCCGTTCTTGGCCTGTCCATATGTGTAAGAATCCCATTCTTTCATATTCGTCATCCTCCCATGCCAGATTAACTTTCGGCTATGCGTCTCATCTGATAGCTCTATCATGAGGGATGTACCTTAAACCAATCTTAACTCAGCCTAAATGCAGCCTAAATAAAAAACAGCCAATCGCGACATCTGTCGCCATTGGCTGTTTTGCGTCAGCGCATGGTCTGCAAGGGGCATTAGCCCGTATTGCGAAGACCCGCGGCAATTCCGTTAATGGTAAGCAATACTTCGCGAAGCAGCTCCGGATCGTCTTCTTCGTTCGCGCGCAGGTCGCGAAGCTCCGACAGCAGCTGCACTTGCATGTAGCTGAGCGGATCGACGTACGGATTGCGCAGGCGAATGGATTCCTGGATGACCGGCACGTTGTCCAAAATTTCGTCTTGTCCCGTGATCTGAAGAATCAGCGACGACGTCAAGTTGTATTCGGCTTCGATCTGCGAGAAGATGCGGTCGCGAATGCTCTCGTCCTTGATCATGCCGGAGTATTCCTTCGCGATGAGCAAGTCCGCCTTGGCAAGCGCCATCTGCAGATTGTCGATCAGCGAACGGAAGAACGGGAACTGCTCGTACATCGTCCCCAGCGTAGCGAGCTTCTCCTTGTCGCCCCCGGCATACGCTTGAAGCGCCGTACCGGCCGCATACCAGGCTGGAAGCAGATAACGGCTTTGCGTCCAGGCGAACACCCAAGGGATGGCGCGCAAATCCTCGAAACGATCGCTGTTCTTGCGCTTGGAAGGACGGGAACCGATGTTGAGCTCGCCAACCTCCGGAAGCGGCGTCGACTCCTTAAAGAACGTCAGGAAGTCCGGATCGCGGAAGATCAGATCTTGATATTTGTTAAGCGCCGTCTCGGAGATGGAACGGGCAATCGAATCCCATTCCGCTTCCGCCGCCGGCTCCTGCTGCGGGTACTTGGCTAAACGAGCGGCCGTCACAAGCGCCCATGTCGCCTGTTCCAAGCTGCGGTAAGCGATACCCTGCATGGAATAACGGGATGACAGAACCTCGCCTTGCTCCGTAATTTTGATGCCGCCGCCGATCGTATGAGGCGGTTGCGCCAGGATGCTGCGGTTAAGCGGCATGCCGCCGCGGCCAAGCGCGCCGCCGCGACCGTGGAAGAACTTCAGCTTGACGTCGTAGGCTTTGCCCGCGGCCGTAATATCCTTGAGCGCGACGCGCAGCTCCCAGTTCGCCGTCACGACTCCGCCGTCCTTGTTGCTGTCGGAGTATCCCAGCATGATCTCATGCAGATTGCCTCTTGCTTCTACCGCTTTGCGGTACACGGGAAGCTCAAACAGCTCCTTCATGATGGCAGGCGCGGCATGCAGGTCGTCGATCGTCTCGAAGAGCGGCACGGATTGCAGGGTGCAACGAATCGTGCCATCCGCTTCCTTGCGGAACAAGCCGACCTCCTTCGCGAAGACCATAACTTCCAGCATGTCGCTGGCTGCTTGCGTCATGCTGATCAGGTAGCTCGTAATGCAGCCCTCGCCGAACTCTTGCTGCGCGCGGTAGATCGTATGGTAGACGTCCAGACATTCGCGCGTCGATTCCGAATAATCGAGATGTCCCGACGTCAGCGGACGCGGATCGTTAAGAAGCTTATGAAGCAGCTCCGTCTTCTCTTCTTCGGAGAGCGACGCGTAGTCCGATACGATATGCATCTTGGCCAAAATCTCGGACATCGCGTTTTCGTGTTCCTTGCTGTGCTGACGAACGTCCAGCGCCATGAGATGGAACCCGAACAGCTCCACTTGACGCAGCAGCGTTGCCAGATCCGTGTCGGCCACGTAATCCGCGTAATGGTTCCGCAGGCTGCGGTCGATGATGAGCAGGTCTTCGCGCAGCTCGTCCGGATGGTTGTAGCGCTTCAGCGTGCCCTTGAGCGACTCGTCGCGCGTATTGGCCAGCTTGCCCAGCATAAAGCCGAGCTTGATGCGGTACGGCTCCTTCGCATTGCGCCATAGCTCAATGTTCTTAAGCTCTACGTGCTCGCGGTCCTTGCGGATCGACTCCAGCAGTTCATCCGATACCGTCACCAGATTGGTGCTGAAGCTTAGCAGATCCATCAGGCCGCCCAGCTTCTCTTCGTACTTGCGAATCGCCAGCTGGCGATGCAGTTGAAGCGTCTCCCAGGTGACTTTGGCTTTGACGGACGGGTTGCCGTCGCGGTCGCCGCCGATCCAGGAGCCAAAGCGAAGGTATGTCGGCACATGCCAACGTTCCTCGGGATAATATTTGGCCAGGCAGCGCTCAAGTTCTTCATACACGTTTGGCAGCACTTCGAACAGCGTCTCGTCGAAGTAATACAGGCCGTTGCGCACCTCGTCGATAACGGTTGGCTTGCGGTCGCGCAGCTCGTCGGTCTGCCAGAGGATCAGCACTTCGTTCAGCAGCTTCTCCTTCAGCTTCTCGCGCTCGCGGTACGTAAGCGTCGGATTGTCGAGCTGCATCACGTCTTCGGCAATGCGCTTGTGGATGTCCAGCACCGCTCTGCGAGTCGCCTCCGTCGGATGCGCCGTCATGACAAGCTCCAGAGAGATGCCGCTCAGGATCTCTTGAACATCCTCTACCGCGATGTTACGTTCCTTCAAATCCTGGATCGCGCTCTCGATGGAGCCGCGTTGCACCGCTTCTCCCGTCGCTACTTCGTAGTCGCGTTTCCGTCTGATGCGATGGTTCTGCTCCGCGATGTTGACCAACTGGAAATAAATCGCGAACGCGCGAATCACCTGATGGCGAATCTCGGGGCTAAGCGATGATACTTTGTCCTTGAATTGATCGAACAGCTCCGGCACGAATTCCGCGCGCAGCGCCTTGCTCTGTTCCCG
>JAQSXN010000005.1 GCA_029256665.1 Paenibacillus sp. | reverse complement strand
GCCGCTCCTTTGGAGTCGCTTGTCGGCAGCAGCGGTCCCTTCTCCAATCGTTCGCGCGCGGCTTCGATGGCTGAGCCGTATTGCGGCAGCCACCGCTCTCCCGCGACGAGCATCTCGTCCACCATCTGCCAAATCTCCTTCGGGTTGCAGACGGCTCCTACGAGCGGATCCATCATAAAGGCTTGGCGCAGCAGCATGTCGTCGCCGCTGACGGCCGCTTCGACAGCGAGTCGTTGCACCGAAATGCTGACGTTGCATACCGCGGCAGGACCGAGCGGCAGATCTCCTACCATAGGCATAGAGATGCCGTTGCGATCCACGTAACCAGGCGCCTCGATAATCGCGTCGTCTGGCAAATTCGCGATGACGCCGTTGTTGACGACGTTGAAGTGACCCCGATACACGCGGCCGGTCTCCAGGCTTTCGATAATATACGAGCCGTGCTCTTCGCCGCGTTTCTCTTGCGCGTACACGTAAGCCGGCTCCTTCATCCAGTTCGGGAAGTCCGTCTCGAACCAGTTGCGACCTTCCGTACATACGCGCAAGTAACCGCCGGTTTCCCCGTTAATCCACGAACCGAGATCGATCCACTCCACGATTTCCTCCGCGCGCTTGCGATACCATGGCACGTATTCGCTTAAGTGTCCGTTCGATTCCGTGCTGTAATAGCCGAAGCGGCGCAGCATGTCGATCCGAACCTTTTCCGTCCGGCTGAAATCCTCGTGGCGTTCGAACGCTTCAAGCACCTTGCCGGTCAAATCCTCGCCTTTATGCTTGACGGAGATATACCAAGTCTGGTGATTGATGCCGGCGCAGATGATATCGACTTCCTTTTTGTCCAGACCGAACGCCGTGGCAATCTGCCAATGTCCGCCTTGCACGCCATGGCACAGACCGATCGTGCGTACGCCGCCGTACTTGTTGCACGCCCATGTCAGCATGGCCATCGGATTGGCGTAGTTGAGCAGCAGTACGTCCTGCGACGCGCATTCGCGAATATCGCGACAGATGTTCAGCATCTCGGCAATGCCGCGTTGGCCGTACATGATGCCGCCAGCGCTGAGCGTGTCGCCTACGCATTGATCGACCCCGTATTTGAGCGGAATGTCAATGTCCGTCGCAAACGCTTCAAGTCCGCCGACGCGAATCGTGCAGATCACGTATTTGGCTCCTTGCAGCGCTTCCCGGCGGTCCGTCGTGGCCTTAATGGCAATGTTTAGTCCGTTCTCGTCGATGTCGCGCTGGCAAAGCTCCGTCACCATACGCAAGTTGTTCTCGTTAATGTCGGTAAACGAAACCTCCGTCTCCGCGAACTCCGGCACGGACAGCAGATCGCGCAGCAAACCTCTGGTGAATCCGATCGAACCCGCGCCGATAAACGTAATTTTGAAAGAAGACATGGAGTCAGCTCCTCCTCGAATGTGTGTTTCTAATAGTAATGAATTCTCATCCCTATTGTAGCAACACAGACGGGGAAGCGTTATCAAAATTGTGACTAGCTTATTTCGGAGATGTATAAAATCGTCACTTATTCGTGACGAGGATTTTCGGTGTGGCAGGACCGCCGGTAGGCGATCGGGGTTAGTCCCGTATGCTTTTTGAACATCGCGTGGAAGTAAGGCCTGCTCCCGACTCCGACGTAATCGCAAATATCGGCGACGGGAATATCCGTCTGGGCGAGAAGCATGATCGCTTTGGCCATACGAACCTCGTTCAGATAGGCGGTGACCGTCTCGCCCGTCCCTTCGCGGAAGACGCGGTGCAAATAGCCGGGATGCAGATTGACGGAAGCCGCGATATCCTTCACGCGAATGTCGCGGTCGTAATTGTGATGAATAAACTGAATCGCTGCCTTCACGTATCGATCGAACGGGTTGTCTTCGAGCTTCAACGATTCCTTGCGAATATAGGCAAGCGCGACGAACAGCTGCGCAAACAACAGTTGAACCCGGGCTTCTCTTCTGCCTTCTCCCGCATCCATCTCCAGCACGAGACTCTTCAGCAGCGGATAGAGCTCGTCATTGTCGCGCAGCACGAGCACCGGGGACGCCTCCGCGGCAAGCTCCGCCACCAAACCGTCTTCCTCGGCGAGCGTGCGAAGCGACGGCAGAGCGGTCGCCCGCTCCCGCATCGTAAATTCGACGTTAAGCATGCGGCATGGCCCGCGTTCGTCCACGATTAGCCGGTGCGGCACGTTGGCATCCAAAATCATGAAATCTCCTCTTCTAAGCGTGTAAGGGCATGGGACATCGGCGTGCTCCGGCTTTGTTTCGATCCGGCACTCGCCCGTGATGGCATACATGATTTCGACGGAGTCGTGGGTATGATAGTCCATCGAGTAGTCCGACCACTGTTTATAATAATAAGCGTGGACGAGAGGATGGAGCTCGCCTTCCAGCCAATCGCGTTTGAACAAACCCGAACTCGCAGCCGGTACTTCATCGGCGATATTGTTAGCATCAAACAACTCTCCCGATCTCGCGCGATTCCCGAATGCCATCCCTCTCCCCCCTTTTCCCATGCTTACAACAAACAACAACCGGACTTCAAACCGATTATGCTTTCGTTGCCAACCTCGCTACCGCTTCCAGCGCCGCCGCGATCTCCCGTTCAACGGCAAGGGCCACCACGTTCGTATGCGGATCGTATTCGGCCGCCAGATCGGAATCGGCGTAACCGTCGAGGGCGACAATCGCGCCGGCCCTTGCGCCGCGGAGCGATGCCACGACATAGAGAGCGGCGATTTCCATCTCTACCGCCAGCACGCCGGCTTGCTTGTATTGCTTATGCGGCACTTCGACGACGCCGGAGAAAAAGACGTCGAGCGTGACCGTAATGCCCTTCTTGACGATGCCCTCGGTTGAAAGCGCCGATTCGTACAACGCGTTAACGATCTCGCTGTCCGCGACGGCGGGGAAGCCGTCCGGCACAAGCTGCTTCGTCAGCCCTTCGGCTCGGACGGCCGCCGTGCTGACGATCAGACTGCCGGCGGGATACTCGGCCGAATAGGAGCCGGCGGTGCCGACGCGAATCAGCGTCTTCACGCCGCCTTTGATCAGCTCCTCGAAGCAGACGGCAGCCCCCGGCGAACCGACGCCGTGGCTGA
Organism: Paenibacillus sp.; assembly: GCA_029256665.1. GTDB lineage: Bacteria > Bacillota > Bacilli > Paenibacillales > Paenibacillaceae > Pristimantibacillus. Next base: position 15,162 of record JAQSXN010000005.1, on the reverse strand, counting down.
CTACGGCGAGCCTCACGCCTTTGTATTCGCCGACGAACGTCCGATATTCCCTTGCGTACGCCAGCTCCTCCGCGCCGTCCAGCTTCGCCGCGATAATCGCCGCCCGCCTTGGATCGCCGCAGACAATGGCGTACTCCGGCAGTTGTTCGGAGTGAACCTCCAATATCGAAAGATACATCTTAATCAAACTCCTTCTTCAGCCATTCATCCTCCGGCATGATAAACTCCTCGCTGGAGAACCGTTCTTCCTTGAACGGATCGGCATAATTGTGGAAGCCGTTCTGCTCCCAGAATCCGGGCCGGTCTTCCTTCATGAATTCAATGCCGCGAATCCACTTGGCGCTTTTCCAGAAGTAGAGATGGGGAACGATCAGACGCATAGGCCAGCCGTGTTTGTCCGTCAGCGGCTCGCCGTCGAACCTATGGGCCAGAATGACGTCGTCCCTGAGCAGATCCTCCAACGGGAGATTCGTTTCGTAATCCTCGTCCGCATGAATCATGACGTAGCGGGCTTCGGGCTTTGCTCCGAGCAGCGGCAGCAGGTCGGCGAATTTGACGCCCTCCCACACCGTATCCAGCTTCGACCAGCGCGTCACGCAATGGATGTCGCAGTGGATCTTCGTCTGCGGCAGCTTCGCCAGCTCGTCGAACGAAAACGATTGTTCCCGCTCCACTTCGCCGAACACGCGCAGCGACCACGTAGAGAGATCATACTCCGGCACGTCGCCTTCATGCAGAATCGGGAACCGCTCCGTCACCGTCTGGCCCGGCGGCACGCGATGGGCGATCTCGGCCGGCACCTCGGGCAGCTTGGGGGAAACCTTCTTCAATCTTTCCGCTTTGTTATGCATCTGCTGTCTCACTCCTCTGGGTAGTCTGGCGTTAACGCGAGCTTCCGCTCGATTTGCGCGCTTCCTGCATATAACCTTTGTCCTTAAAGAATAGCATAGCCAGAATCGTCACGACATACGGCACCATCAACGTAAAATGGGTCGGCAGCGCAAAACCTTGCAGCCGGATGCTTAGCGATTCCATAAAGCCGAACAGCAAGCTCGCGCCGGCAACGCCCAGCGGATTCGATTGTCCCAGCATAGTGGCGACAAGCGCGATAAAGCCGCGGCCCGCCGTCATGCCTTCCGTGAACATCGTCACGTTGCCCAGCGACAGCTGCGCGCCTGCCAGCCCGCATAGCGCCCCGCAAAGCAGCACGGCGCCGTATTGAATCCGCGTCACCTTAATGCCTAAGCTGCGCGCCGCGGTTGGATTCTCCCCCGCGGCGAGCAGACGGAAGCCGGATACCGTCCGGAACAAATAATAATGAAGCGCGGCAACGATCAGGATCGATACGTATACGAGCACCGAATGCCCGGAGAGCACATAACCGAGCCAAGGAATGTCCTCGATCAGCGGAATATGCAACTTAGGCAGGCCAAGCATGTTTTTGTCGTAATAGGCGCCCTTTACGTCGAAGATCGCGCGGAGGGAGAACGTGGTCAGCCCGAGCGCGAGGAAGTTAAGCGCGATGCCGACGACGATGACGTTCGCCTGCAGCTGGATGCTCATGAAGGCGAACAGCAAGGAGAATGCGAGCGTGCAGCCGATCGCGAACAGCAAGGACAGGGCGATGCTGCCCGTCAAATAATTGCCGACGATCGCCGAGAACGCCCCGATCAGCATCAATCCCTCGAGACCGACGTTAAACAGGCCGACTCTCGCGCAGATCGCGCCGCCGAGGGCGGCGAGTAATATCGGCGTCAGCATGCGAAGCGCCGAAGCGAACAACGAAACGTCAAACAGCTGGTCCATTTTTCGCCCCCGCTTTCTTCCGTTTAATGAATGAATAAGTCAGCTTGGCCGACACGAACAGAATGAGCACCGCTTGAATGATGCTGGAAACCTCCAGCGGCACCTCGGTATTGCGTTCCATGCCCATGCCGCCCGTCTGCAGCGCCGCGATCAGAATCGCGGCAAGCGCCGTGCCGATGGGATTGGAGCCCGCAAGCAGCGTCGCCATAATGCCCGACCAGGCGTAGCCCGGCGATGTCAGCGCCCCGTCCAGGTAGCGGTATTGCGTGCCGAGCACTTCGACGGAGCCCGCAAGACCGGCAAGCCCGCCGCTGACGAACATGCTGATGAGCATCAGCTTGCCGCGCTGCACGCCGCCGTAGCTTGCGAACAGCGGGTTGCCGCCGAGCATACGGATCTCGTAGCCTTTGACCGTATGTTTCATGAAGAGGTAGAGCAGAATCGTTCCAAGCATAGCAAGCACGAAGCCCGCATGCAGGCTGTATCCTTGGAACAGCTTCGGCAGCCAAGCCGCCTTGTCCAGCATGACCGTCTGCGCCATGGCGGCAGAGCCGGTCGTATCCTTGAGGGGATATGTTACGAAATAACCGGCGAAGTAGGTTGCGATATAATTTAACAACAGCGTCGTAATCAACAGATTCATCCGGAACCTTGCATCCAGCCATCCTGCGAAAGCCGACCATATGCCCCCCGCAAGCATGCCTGCCAGAAGCGCTCCCGTCAGCTTTAGCCAGCCCGGGCCAGGCAGATAGATGGCGGTGACGGCCGCGCTTAACGCGCCCAGCACCATCTGACCCTCGGAGCCCATATTAAAGAATCCGGCCCGAAACGCGAGCGCCACGCCCAGACCGATCAGGATGATCGGCGTCGCGCGCGCCAGCGTATTGGTTATGAAATAAAAATTGCCGAATGCGCCTTTCCACATCTCCGCGTACGTCTCCGTTACGGAGCCCCCCACGATCGCGATCGCGATCGCGCCGACCGCGAGACCCGCCACCAGCGCGAGGAGCGGCTGCAGAAGCGGCTTGACCCATCTACCCAGCTTATCCAACTGCCTTACCTCCCGCCATCAGCAGACTGATCTTCTCTTCCGTAGCGTCTTCCGCCGCCAGCTCGCCGACGATCCGGCCCTCGAACATGACCAGAATGCGGTCGGACAGCTTGAGCACCTCCGTCAGCTCGGACGACACAAGCAGGATGGCGCCTTGCTGATCCCGCTTGCGGAGCAGCTCGGCATGGATGATCTCCATCGCGCCGACGTCGACGCCCCGCGTCGGTTCCGCCGCAATGAGGAACGGCGACTGCTGCGCCAGCTCGCGGGCGACGATCAGCTTCTGCAGGTTGCCGCCGGACAGATGCTGCGCTTTCGTCTCCAGCGTGCCCGTCTTGATGCCGAACCGCTCCACCCAGCCCGCCACCATCGAGCGCGCTTGGCCTCTGCGCAACAAGCCGTTCTTCGAAAGCTTCTCCGTATGGCCCATCATGCCGTTCTCCGTGACGTCCGCTTCCTTGGAGACGCCCCACAAATACCGGTCTTCCGGAATATGCGCGAGTCCGGCTCCCCTTATCCGTCCCACCGAAGCGCCGGTTACATCCTGCCCGGACAGCTCGATCGAGCCTTCATCCGGCTGCATTAATCCCGCCAGCACTTGCAGGAGCTCGGATTGGCCGTTGCCCGAAATCCCGGCGATGCCTACGATCTCGCCCGCCTTCACGGTCAGGCTGACGTTATCCAGGAGCGGCTTCGTTTTGTAGCCTCGCACGGTCAGCCCATTCGCTTCCAGCACCTTTTCTCCCGATGCCGTCGACTTCCGCCCTAGATGAACGAGATCGCGTCCCACCATCATCCGCGACAGCTGCTCCTCGTCCGTATCCGAAGCGTTTACGGTCCCCGTCAATTGACCGTCGCGGAGAACGGTAATCCGATCGGCAACCTCCATAATTTCCCCTAGCTTGTGGCTGATCAGTATAAAGCTTTTCCCTTGCCGCGCAAGCTCCTTGATCGCAACGAGCAGTTCCTTGACTTCAAGCGGCGTCAATACGCCGGTCGGCTCGTCCAGTATAATGATTTCCGCTCCTTGATAGAGCACCTTTAATATTTCAACGCGCTGTTGAACGCCCATCGAGCATTCGCCTACTCGCTTCCAAGGATCGACCGGCATGCCGAATTGCTTGGCCAGCCGCGTCGTTTCCTCGGCTGCCGCCTTGCGGTCAAAGCCGATCATGCGGGAAGGCTCGCGTCCGATAACGATGTTCTCGGCTATCGTGAAGGAAGGGAACAGCATAAAGTGCTGATGCACCATGCCGATCCCATGCCGGATCGCATCCGTAGGACTGCTCAAATGCACCGTCTTTCCGCCCAGCTTGATCTCGCCCGATGTCGGGACCTCCATGCCGTACAGAATACGCATAAGCGTCGTTTTGCCCGCGCCGTTCTCGCCGACCAGCGCATGAATCTCGCCTTTTCGAAGATTAAACGAGACGTTCCGGTTCGCGGTGACATTGCCGTAGCTTTTCGTAATGCCTTCCATTTGCAGCAGCATAAAGTCTCTCCTTTCAACAAGCAAACCGGCTGCTATTAGCAGCCGGTATCGTGAACTATTGCGCTAGCGGATTAACAACCTCGATCTTGCCGGACTTGATGTCTTCGGCTATCGCCTTCACCTTGTCGATCGTCTCTTGTCCGATGAACGGGCTTAGCGGAGACTTGCTCTCTCTCGTCACGAACGTGAGGCCGACGCCGTCCTCCTTCAAGCCGTAGTCGACTGCGCCGAACTCGAACGTGCCTTCGACGAAGGCTTTGACCGTTTCGTAAGCTACGGCGTCCGTGCCCTTCAGTTGGGACAATACGATGTGCTCGGGATCCAGCTCCGTGCGGTCAACGTCCTGGCCGGAAGCGTAGAAGCCTTCTTGCTTCGCCGCATCGAACACGCCGAGATCGCCTACGGCAGCCATGCCCGCGATGAAGTCCGCGCCCTTGGAGTGCTGCAGCAAGGCAAGCTCCTTGCCTTTCGCGGAATCTTCAAAGTTGCCAACGTAGTTCACCAAAAACTCCGCATTTTCGTTCGTGTATTTCAAGCCTTGCTCGAAACCTTTTGTATACTTGCTCAGCAGCGGAGTTTCCATAGCCACGACCGCGCCAACCTTGTTCGTTTTCGTCGAGAGGCCCGCCGCCGCGCCCAGCAGGAACGCCGCTTCTTGCTCGCGGAATTGCACGCTGCGCACGTTAGGATGATCGACGATCGTATCGATGATCGCGAAGGACTTGTCCGGATTTTCGGGAGCCACTTTGTTCAGCGCGTCTTCCGCTTGGAAAGTTGCCGTAATGATCAGATCGTAATTCTCGGCGACGGTGGAGCGAAGGTTTTGCTCGAATGCGGCCGGATCGGTCGATTCGATCGTTTTTACTTCCGCGCCGAACTCTTCGCCTGCGCGCTTGAAGCCTTCGTCCATCAAGGCGAAGAAGGGGTTGACGCCGATCTGCTCGGGCAGGACGAGCGCGATTCGTTTTTTCTTCGCGTCGCCCTCTCCGCCGTTTGCGGCGCCTTCGTTGCCGGCATTGTTTTTGTTGCCGCCGCAAGCGGCGATGACGCTAATGGCGAGCACGAGCGTAAGTAGAAGCGCGAACTGTTTCTTCATGATAATGTCTCCTTATGTTTTCAAATATGGACAGCAAAATGCGAATCCCGTACGAATCACGTGTCCGTTGTCGGAATCCGCATTCTTTTCGTAGTTATTCGACACCATTCAACTCTATTCTACATAATAGCATAACAATCGCAACGTTGGCGCCCCAATCGTCAAAAAATTGTAACAATCCGCTTGATTGTTGCCGCGCCTCAGGCTTCTTCCTCCGTCATATTCCGGCTCATCTGACGGAATAATGTAATGCCGCTCATCATATCCTCTTCGCTCAAGTTATGGAACAGCTTCATCATGACGTGCTCGCGGGTCCGCATCATCGCGCCTACGACGGCCTCGCCTTCTTCGGTCAGCATCAGCTGGACGGCCCGCCGATCCTGTTCGCTGCGCTCTCGTTTCACGAAACCGAGGTCGATTAACCGATCCGCGAGCCCCGTCACCCCGCCGTTCGTGATGGACAGCCTCTCCGCAAGCTCGGACGAGCGGATGGAACCCGACTCGGACAAGATGATCAGCATGCGTCCGTGGGTCATATTAAGACCATGCATGTTGTTTTTATTCCATTCGGCGATGATCAGCTTGCGCACCTCGCGGAATATATCGTCAAGCTCCTTCATGAGAGCGTATCTTCCACCCTGGTTATCGCTCAACTAACGACACTCCTATCCCGACCTCTGTCTATAATGCGTCTTGACAACAGTATAGACTTGCTGCCTTGGCGGGTCAACGATACCGTTATTATAAAATCGGGATTCTGGGAATGTTGGGTTGTGGAGTCGAAATTTCGATCATATTGCACCTTAGCGAGCACAATGAAGCAAAAATTATATGCTTCATTCGGCGATCCCCCCACCCGGTGGGTATTGTAGTATAAATTTATGCTTCATTCGGCGAACAGCACCCTCTAGAGACCTCTAGAGGGTGCTGCAAGTTATAGTCGAAATTTCTATTATACGCTCCCCCACTCCTCTTCCAATAGATCCGCCATAATGGCCATTGCCGCTTTGCTGCCGGAAGCGGCCGCGTAAATCAGCTGGGACGGCATCGCGTAAGCGGAATCCCCCGCCGCATAGACGCCCGGGGCGCTCGTCCTGCCAAGCTCGTCGGTCTCGATGCCGCCCATCGACGACGGATCGTAACCAAGCGACTCGCCAAAGACGGCGTTCGGCAGCATCGTCGGCCCGATAAAACCTCCGCTGCGCTCGATCGACGTGCCGTCAGCGAAGTGTACCCTCTCCAGCATCCCGTCCCGCCCCGATAATGAAGCGACGGGCGTATCCACGATCCGTATTCCCCTTGCTTCCAAGACCCGGCGCTGCTCGCTGGTCAGTTGTTCCGCTCCGTTGGTGCAGATGACCAGATCGCGGCTCCAATTCAACATCAGCTTCGCAGCATGGAACGCGGCCGGCAGCTCCGATAGCAGAACGAGCGGCTTGTCGCGCAGCTCCCAACCGTCGCAGAAAGGGCAGACGAACAGGCTCTTCCCGTACATCTCCTTTAATCCTTCGATATCAGGAAGGACTTCCCGGAAACCCGCGGCCAGGATAATCCGACGCGCATGCAACTCGCCGCCAGATGACATAGCGATGTTGAACCCGACGCCATCGCCAGTCCCCGTTCTTGCGATTCCGATCACCTCGTCTCTCCGATGCTGCACGGTCGGATAACGAAGCACCTCCTCGTAGCCGATACGCCTGAATTCGGCAGGCGTAATTCCATCTCTCGTGATGAATCCGTGCGACGCGTGAGTCACGCCGTTTCTTGGTTTGTCGTTATCGATAATCGCGACGTTTTTTCTTGCCCGACCTAATACTAGCGCAGCGTTAAGACCCGCTGGCCCTCCTCCGATAACCGCAACGTCGATTGACATGGTTGATCCCTCCATTATTAATAACTATTATAGATCCTTAATATCTCTAATTGAATGGAAAAATATTGCATCGCCCCTCGATAAGACCATGCAATAACGAATTCAATTAAAGACTTAATGACTCTATAATAACCTTGAACCAAAGAGAATGCAAGCGTCAATCTGGTTAAGCATAAACGGCCCCCGCCAATTGCGAAAACCTACGAACAGGATTGACGGCAGCCGTCGCCTCCTTCTACCCTTGCAGCAGCCTAAGCGGCGGCAAACCCAACAAGTGATCGCGCGCACCGTCCCATAGCAGCCGCATCAGCTCCTGCAACGGCCACGCGGCTGTAGAGCAGGCGGATACGGCCGCTCCGAATTTGTAAGTCGAGGAGGCCGCGGCCACGACTCTGTGCGCCTCGGGCGGCGGGTAACGTTCTATGACCGCTTGCAATCTCGCCGTAAGCGAGGGGTCCACCCTATCCGAAAATACGAAAAAATACGCCCAATGCGTCATCTCTTCCCAGCTTCCCGGCGCCCCTAGCGCCTGCCTCTCCGGTTGAATCCATTGCCGCTGATGAAAGATCAATTCGTCCCCCGCGTAGACAGTCAGCCGATTGTCATACGCGCGATAGTGAAATTTTTCGCCGCGCAACCCCCGCCCCGGACACAACACGTCGGCTTGCATCCAGATCGCGCCGGGAGCGAGCTCCACCGTCGTTCGGCTCAAGAACGAAGCGTCCCTATAAAGCATGACCGGCTCGGGCATATGCTCCACCACCGCTCCCCGTTCCAGCAGAAATCGCTGGCGCAGCTCAGAAGATCTGCCTGCTCTACTAGGGTGCACCTTCATAAACGACTGATTCGTGATCATGACATGCGACCGCTCGCATGCCATCCACTCCATCTCGTAGCGATCCCCCTCCAGCATGCCGGGCGATACGTCCATGACGATGACCGCCAGTTGCTCCTGAACGGGAAAGGCTTTCGCGATCTTCACCGGCGCGGTGTGATATTTGTCCCCGATTTCCGTTCTCCCCCCGACTGACCGGAAGACGGTCCGCAGCTCGGATCGTTGCCCGCTCCGCGGCACTCTCTCCGTATTAGCCATGCGTGTAGGATGAGGACATGGAATCGATGCTGATGATATGCGAATGCTCATGGCCGCGGGCGTGGGCGATCTCATGCTCCAGCCAAGCTACGATCTCGTCCAGGCCATCTTCGCCCCTCAGATTGGAGAACACGAACGGCCGATCGCCGCGCATGCGCAGCGAGTCCTCTTCCATAACCTTGAGACTTGCTCCGACATGGGGAGCGAGATCGATTTTGTTAATGATCAGAAGGTCGGATCTCATAATTCCGGGACCGCCTTTGCGGGGAATCTTCTCCCCTTGGGCCACGTCGATGATGTAGATGAACCGGTCCACCAGCTCGGGGCTGAACGCCGCCGCAAGATTGTCGCCGCCGCTTTCGATAAAGATCAGCTCGAGCGGCTGGAATCGCTTCTCGAGCTCTTCGATCGCTTCGAAATTCATCGATGCGTCCTCTCGGATCGCCGTGTGCGGGCAGCCGCCCGTCTCCACTCCAATAATTCGCTCCTCGGGCAGCACGCCCGTGTGGAACAAAATGCGCGCATCTTCCTTCGTGTAGATATCGTTCGTAATAACCGCCAGGCTGTATTTCTCGTGCAACTCCCTCGTCAGCCTCTCCACGAGCGCCGTCTTGCCTGAGCCTACCGGCCCTCCGATTCCGATGCGGATCGGCCTTCCCGGCTCGACCTCGGGTCTTTCCCAGCCACCATGCGAATGCGTATGTCCTTGTCCTTGACACATCGTTGATTCCCCCTAGGTTATGATTCGTTATGATCAAGACATAAAGAGTCTGGAATACAATTGTTCATGCGCCATCATGCCCAGCTCGGCCATCGGCATGTTGGAATAGGCATCTTCCGGCTCCAGCTCCGCCGTTTGCGCAAGCACATTTTCAATCTGCGGCGCTAGTGAAGCGATCAAGATTTGTCCCTCCGTCTGCCCGATCGACATCAGTCGCAGGGCGCTGTTCACGCCGTGTACGATGCAGGTGTACAAATATCCCGTCATCGCGGACTCGCGGCTCACGCCCAGCCGGAAACAGGCATATCCGAATACGAGCGGATGCGTGCCCGAGCATGTGCCAGCCGAGACGGCTTCCGCCAATGGCTTCCATTCGAATCCGGGGTACAGCTTCCCCGCGAGCTGGAGCAGACGGCGGCCCATCTTCTCCGCGCCGCTTCTCGATTCGGCCGACAGCCGCTGCGCATGGACGAGCCGTTCCGCGTTCCACAGCCGATCCCACGCTTGATCCGGCGCGTCTCGGTATACGGCTTTTACGATTAGGCAATCCGACGTCGCCCAACTTTGACGCAGCATGGCGGACGCATAATCGGACAAAGCTTTCGCGGACCTTAGCCGGCCGTTCTGTACAAGCGTCTCCAAGCCGAATGAATGCGAAAACCCGCCGATCGGCAGCGCCGAGTCAAGCAGTTGCTGCATCGCCAACAATCGGGTCGTTTCGTTCATAGGCTCCACCTCTTTCCCAACTAGAACAAGAAGTACCGCTGGGCCATCGGCAGCGCCGTCGCCGGTTCGCATGTGATGTGCTCGCCGTCCACCGTCACCTTGTAGGTTTCGGGGTCTACGGCAAGCTCCGGCGTCCCGTTGTTGTGGATCATATCTTTTTTTCCGATGTTGCGGCAGTTCTTGACCGGCTCGATCCGTTTCTGCAGGGCAAGCTCTTGCGCGATGCCGCGGTCATAAGCCGCCTGCGAAACAAACGTTACGCTGCTTGAGAACACGGCTTTGCCGAACGCCGCGAACATCGGCCTCCCGAATACCGGCTGCGGCGTCGGGATCGAAGCATTGGGATCGCCCATTTGCGCATAAGCGATTGAGCCGCCTTTCAGCACGAGGTCCGGCTTTACGCCAAAGAACATGGGCTGCCAGATGGCCAGATCCGCCAGCTTGCCGACCTCCAAGGAGCCGACCAAATGAGAGATGCCGTGCGTGATGGCCGGGTTAATCGTATATTTGGCTATGTAGCGTTTGATGCGAAAGTTATCCGTGCCTTCCGAGTCCGATTCCAGCGGTCCGCGCTGCTCCTTCATCTTGTGCGCGGTCTGCCATGTGCGGATGATGACTTCCCCCACGCGTCCCATCGCCTGCGAATCGGAGCTGATCATGCTGAAGACGCCCATATCGTGCAAAATATCTTCCGCTGCGATCGTCTCCGGACGAATGCGCGAATCGGCGAAAGCCACATCTTCGGGGATGCTGCTATCCAGATGGTGACAAACCATCAGCATATCCAGATGCTCTTCGATCGTATTAATGGTATAAGGTCTGGTCGGATTGGTGGAGGAAGGCAGAACGTTGGGATGCCCCGCCGCCACGATGATATCGGGCGCATGCCCTCCGCCCGCGCCTTCCGTGTGATACGTATGAATCGTCCTTCCGCCGATGGCGGCAAGCGTATCTTCGACAAACCCCGCTTCGTTAAGCGTATCGGTATGGATCGCGACCTGGATATCGTATTGATCCGCAGCCTGCAGGCATGTATCGATCGCCGCCGGCGTCGTGCCCCAATCCTCGTGCAGCTTGAGGCCGATCGCTCCCGCTTCGATCTGCTCGATAAGCGGCGCGATCTTCGACGAATTGCCTTTGCCCGTAAAACCGATATTCATCGGAAAAGCTTCCGCCGCCTCGAGCATGCGCCGCATATGCCAAGCGCCGGGCGTAACCGTCGTCGCGTTGGTGCCCGTGGCCGGCCCCGTGCCGCCGCCGATCATCGTCGTTACCCCGGAGGATAACGCCGTCTCGATCTGCTGCGGGCATATAAAGTGGATATGCGCGTCGATGCCGCCTGCGGTTATGATCTTGCCTTCGCCCGCGATGACCTCCGTGCTGGCTCCGACGATCATATAGGCGTCGACGCCGTCCATAATGTCGGGGTTGCCCCCTTTGCCGATGCCGGCGATCATGCCGTCCTTAATGCCGATATCCGCTTTCACGATACCCCAATGATCGATAATAAGCGCATTCGTAATTATCGTGTCAAGGACGCCTTCGTCCCGCAGCGCGCCGCTGGATTGGCCCATGCCGTCGCGAATCACCTTGCCGCCTCCGAACTTGCATTCGTCGCCATAGACGGTGTAATCCTTTTCGACTACCGCCCAAAGCTCCGTGTCCGCCAGCCGCACCGCGTCTCCCGTCGTCGGGCCGAACATCGCGGCGTAGCTGCTTCGATCCATCCTGCTCAACGGTTCTCCCCCTTCCATGCGGCGAGCCGTTCCTGGACGTCCTGAGGCATTCGGCCCGCTACGGCGATGCCTTGGCTCAGATTATTTAAGCCATAGGATAGCTTGGAGCCGCCGAGCTCCACAAGGGATACCGGCTTCTCTTCTCCCGGCTCGAACCGGACGGCCGTACCTGCCGCTATGTCAAGCCTCATGCCGAATGCCGCTTCGCGATCGAACGACAGCGCGCGATTGCATTCGAAGAAATGATAATGGGACCCGACCTGGACCGGTCGATCTCCCGTATTGACGACGATAAGCGAAGACTTGCGGCGCCCCGCGTTCAACTCGATGTCGCCGTGCGCCGTTCGGTATTGACCTGGTATCAAACGTGCCCCCCCTTTAGACAACCGTCTATCTCTCCGCAATCCATATAAGACATCATTTCGTTATTTCGAATCATCCGGTAATAGGGTGGTGGATCGTCACGAGCTTCGTTCCGTCCGGGAACGTCGCCTCCACTTGAACCTCGTGCAGCATCTCGGCAATGCCGTTCATGACCTGATCCCTGCGAAGCACCTTCGCGCCGTAATCCATCAATTGAGCGACGGTCATGCCGTCGCGCGCTCCCTCCAGCACTTCAGAGGTAATAAGCGCAACGCTCTCCGGGTAATTCAGCTTCACTCCGCGATTAAGCCGTCGCCTCGCTAGATCCGCAGCTATCGTTATCAATAGTTTCTCTTTCTCCCGATCTGTCAAATGCATGCGTTTCTATCACCTCTTACCCTAAAATTACCTTTATTATAGTTCGGATATTGAAGGAAGTAAATCAATTTATGTAATGTAACCTAACATAACATAGGCTGAAAAAACACAAAAACCGGTTCTATTCGGCTAGAATAGACCCGGTTTGACATGAACCTGACCACCATTACTTTCCAATAGCCGCTAGAATCGATCGTTTGGAGGCGCCAAAACCTAGATCGTACAGCAACTTCGTTTCCGTGAACCTGGTTTCCTTGTCTGGAGCGCCCATCACGACGGAAATCAATCTCTTGCCGTCCCGCTTCGCCGTTCCGGTAAAGCAGTAGCCCGCGCTTGGCGTATATCCCGTCTTGAGACCGTCATTGCCGGCGTAAGCGTACGGTTGATCCTCGAGCATCCAGTTCGTTGCCGCCAGCGACTGTCCGCTTGTCGACACTTTGACGCTGCGGCGGCTCGTCACTTCCAGCACTTCGGGATATTTGCCGATCAAATATCCCGCCAGCATGGCCGTATCCTCAGCCGTCAACATCGTATCTTTCTCCGCCTCGGAGCCAGCGAAAGACGCCAGGTCCGTCCTGCTAAGTCCGGAAGCGTTGCCGAATTCGGAGTCGTCCGACAAGCCGATTCGCTCCGCTCTTTCATTCATTAATGCGACGAATTCCCTCTCGGTGCCGCCGATATGCTCCGCGAGCGCGACGGCCGCGTCGTTGGCCGAGTAGATCGTCATCGCGTCGAACAGCTCCCGTACCGTAAGCACGTCTCCCGCTTTCAGCCCCATGCGAGCTCCCGGCACTTGCGCGGCATAACCCGAGGCCGTCACGGTATCGCGCCAGCTGAGACTGCCGTCGTGAATGCCGTCCAGCACGATGATCTCCGTCATCATCTTGGACATGCTGGCCGGAGGCATCGGCACGTCGGCGTTTTTGGCATACAATACTTCGCCCGTCGATGCGTCGACCAATATGGCCGACTCCGCTTCCAGCTCGATCTGATCCGCTTCGACCGTACCGTCCAACCGCTGATATCCCATATATACGGCAGCCCCGATGGCCGCTGCCGCGGCAAGCCGCCATAATCCTCCGCCGCTGTTTCTTTTTGATTGATACCTCATGATCCCGCACATTCTCCTTCCGTTGTCCCTCTACACTTAGAAGTATAGGGAACCAACCTTAAAGAGAGTGTAACGGAATCATAAATAAATCTTAAATCCCGTTTAAGAGGAAGTTCAAAAAGTCCGCTTTCCAGCTTACTCGACATTATAATCGAACTTTTTGAACTTACATTTTATTAATAAAAGCGCCTCGGGATAGTCGCGCCTTACAGCTTGGGCAGCGTCACCCGGAACGACGTGTATTCGGCATTGCTGACGACGTCGATCGTTCCGCCGTGCTTCTCAACGATGCTCTTGGAGATGGCCAGCCCGAGGCCCGATCCTCCGGACCATTGCGTCCGCGACTTGTCGACCCGATAGAACCGGTCGAACAAATAAGGGAGGTCGAGCGCCGGAATCTGGTCGCCGTAATTAATCACTTCCACGTCGACGGTCGCTTGCGCGGCCGAAATCGCGATATCGACCCGCTTGCCGTCCTTCCCGTACAACATGGCATTGGAGATGAGATTTTCGAACACCCTAACAAGCTTGGACGTATCGGCCTGCACCATAATGACGTTCTCGCTGCTGGCCAGCCCGCTTTCCATGCCGGCTTCGCCAAGGGGCACGTGGTACTGGACCAAGAGCTGGCCCAACAATTCCACCACGTTAATAGGCGCCAGCTTCAGCGCTATCGTATCGTGGCGCATGCGGGTATACTCGAACAAGTCGTCAATCAGCTCATGCAGCCGCTGCGATTTATCGTACGCGATGCTGACGTAATGCCGCAGCTCCACTTCGTCGCGGTAGCCGTCTTGCTCGATCAGTCCCAAATACCCGACAACGGAAGTCAGCGGCGTACGAAGATCGTGGGATACGTTCGTGATAAGCTCGTTTTTCGTCTGCTCCGCGCGTCTCTCCTCGTCGAGCGCCAATTGCAGCCGCTGCGACAGCCGGTTGACGTTGCCGGCCAAGATGCCGAACACGCCGGATTGGACGGGAATCTGGTGATGGAGCTCCAGCTTGCCGTCCGCAATGCCGCTGACCGCGTCGTTGACCTTGCCGAGCGGCGAGAACATCAGCCACTGCAGCAGCATAAAGCACCCCAAAAACAACACGCCCCACAAGAACGCCAATCCGATCGTTCCCGTCCCGTCAAGGAACGCGCCTCCGACCGCTCGGATGAACCCTAGTTCGGGAAATCTGCTAGTCAGGAAAAAAGCGACAGCGAACAGGAGCGACAAGCTGATCAAGGCAAGCACGCCGCTAACAATCAAATTAAGCAAGGAACGCCACATTAAACGCGAAGATAAATTATCCTTCAATTTTGTAGCCAACCCCCCAGACGGTCACGATCAACTTCTCGCCGAGCTCCTTCTCCAGCTTGTCCCTCAGCTTGCTGATATGCACCATGACCGTATTATTGGATTCAAAATATTTCTCCTTCCACACCTGCTGGAAAATATCTTCCGCGCTGAATACTCTGCCGGGCTGGCTGGCCAGCAGGTACAGAATGCCGAACTCCGTGGACGTGAGCTGCAGCGGTCTACCTTCGACGTCGGCGATATGGCTCAGCTTGTCGATGCGGAGCTGTCCGAGCCGGAGCTCCTTGCCGGAATCGCGGCCCGATGAGCCCGTATCCGGCTTGCTATATTGGTAAGAACGCCTGAGCAGGGACCGGACCCTTGCAATAAGCTCCATCGGATTAAACGGCTTCGCCATATAATCGTCCGCTCC
>JAQSXN010000478.1 GCA_029256665.1 Paenibacillus sp. | reverse complement strand
AAGGGGTAGAGGCACATGATGGGAAGCGTCGCGACGATAATGACGGAATACCGAAGCAGGTTGGCCAGGCGCAAGGCGATCTGGGCCGCTTCTCCCGTACCGAGCGCCGTCTGCATCTGGTTGGTGACCAGAATGTCCCGCAAGACAAGCTGTAGCGGATGGAGATCCCGATTCTGCAAATAGATGAGCGCGTTGAAATACGAGTTCCAATGGCCTACCGCGAACCATAGGGCCAGCACCGCAATGATGGCTTTGGACAGCGGCAGCACCATCAACGCGAAGAATCGAAGATTGCCGCAGCCGTCGATTTGGGCGGCTTCCCACAGCTCGGCCGGAATGCCCGTCCGAAAGAAGGTGCGCGCCACGATAATATCGAAGACGGCGACGGAGAACGGAAGCACCATGACCAGAAACGTGTCGTACAGATGGAAATCGCGAATCGTCAGAAACGTAGGCACCAAGCCGCCGTTGAAAAACATCGTGAAGATGAAGAAAAACGACAGGGGCTTGAGTCCGACCAGATCCTTCCTCGACAAGGCGTATGCCGCCGACAGGTTAACCGCCAGTCCGATCGCGGTACCGACGACCGTGTAGAGAATCGTGTTCCGGTAGCCGATCCAAATATTCGAGTGGTTGAACAGCTCTCTGTAGCCGTCCCACGTAAAACCTTGAGGCCACAGCCACACTTTTCCGTTGCCGACGGCCGACGGATCGCTGAAAGAAGCGATGACGATAAAGTAGAGCGGATATAACACAATGATAAGCACAATGACGGCCCAAATATACAATAACGTTTCCAGCAGCTTGTCGTTATCCCGTTTCTTGATGCCGGGCAAGCCTTTGCCCGATGCGGTCTCCATTGCCGACCACCCCTTTTCCGTCACCAGAGACTATTCTCCGAATATTTCTTGGCCACCTGATTAACCACGATTAGCAGCGCGAAGTTAATGAGCGTGTTAAACAAGTTGATCGCCGCCGAGAAGCTGAACTGCGAGCTAAGCAGGCCGATCTTGTACACGTACGTCGAGATGACCTCGCTGCCGGAAATGTTCAGGTTGTTCTGCAGCAGGTACGCCTTCTCGAAGCCGACGCCGAGCAAGCCGCCGACTCTCAGGATGAGGAGCGTCACGATCGTCGGGATGAGCATCGGAATGTCGATGTACCAAATTTTCTGCCAGCGGCTCGCGCCGTCCACCGTCGCGGCTTCGTACAAGCTGGGACTGACGGCCGACAACGCAGCGAGGTAGATGATGCTGTCCCAGCCGGTATGCTGCCACACGTCGGACCATACGTAGATGCTGCTGAACAAGCTGGCCGAGCCCATCACGTTGGGCGCTTCGGCGCCGAACAGCCGATAGAGATTGCCCATCAGGCCGTTGCCCGGCGATAACAGAATCATCATGAGACCGACGATGACGATGGTGGAGATGAAATGCGGCATATAGGTGATCGTCTGGAATGCCCGCTTGAACCGGTTCGCCCGCAGCTGATTCACGAGAATCGCGAATACGATCGGAAACGGGAACATCGCGAAGCTGTATAGGCTGATCAGCACGGTATTTTTGATCGTGATCCAGAATTGATAGGACTGGAAAAACTTCTCGAAGTATTTGAACCCTACCCAAGGGCTCTCCATGATGCCTAACGCCGGTTTAAAATCCTTGAACGCGATAATGACGCCGTACATCGGCTTGTAAGTGAAACATAGCAGAAGCGTCACGGCCGGGAGCAACAGCAAGTAGAGCCCCCAGTTTCGGCGTATTCGGAGCGCTTGCCGCTGCAGCCGGCCCGTTAATGAATGATTGATCAAGATGTCTACCCCCTCTCGTTTTGATTATACGCAGCCGGGGCGATGCGATTTGGACTTGATAGAGCGCATATCTGGACCATTGCGAAGATGGCGTGTCCCTCGCCGGGCTTGTCCGGCATGGAATAGGGTCCAATCCAGACTTTTTGCTGGCACTTTCCGGACATTCGCTATAGGCGGCCGCGTTAGCGGGTTGCAATTTCAAGCTTCGGTATTATAATCTTCTGACAACGCTATATTTTTGGATGACGAGAAGCGGATCGAGGGGAGCTGCGGGGCAAGTGGCCAAACGGGCGGAGAACAAACTTTATCCCATTAAGCACTACGTTAGAATCATTATGATGATCTCGATTTCCGCGCTTATATTGGACTTCATCATCAGCTTCGCGTCGATCTCGATCGTCAAGCAGCAGTCCGCGCGGGATCTGCGGGACACCGCGCAATTATATATCAATAGGATCAACGGAGATTTCTCTTACATCAACCACTTTATGGGGTGGACGCTCGCCAACGACGACAATGTGAGACTCATGGGCGCGCATGGGCAGAACGATGCCGAATTTATCAAAGCCAACGACATGCTGTACCGCAGATTCGTCGAGCTCCAGAAAAGCTATGACCGCAGCTACAACTTTTTTCTGTACCTCGGCCGGAAGGATCTGATGCTCAATATTGCCCCGATGGGGTTAACGTACAAGCAGTATCAGGAGCTGAAGGAGCAGATTGGCGCCTATCAGGTCAACAGCCAGATTTACGACCCGTTCTATTCCCGTTGGTCGACCGTGCGGCTGGATGGAACCTTTTATGTCCTTAACGTTTTCCTTTACCATGGCGACTACATGATCTGCCTGATCGCGGCGGACGATCTGATCGGCCCGTTGCGCCAGATCAATCTGGGCGAGAGAGGTTACGCTTCTATTTGGACCGAAGACGGAAGTCTCGTGACGAGTCCGATATTGGGTAACGGGGAGAGAGCCGAAGTCGGGCAGGATACTTTCGGTTGGCTCAAGGCGTTCCAAGCGAAAACGACCGTCAAAGGCGAGTTCGATAACGCATCGTTTTTCGTTAAGCTGGTCATCCAATTCGGCGCCTTCGAGAAAATCATGATCGCCCAGCTGCTCATCATGCTGCTGGCCGTCATCGTGGCTTGCAGCTTGAGCTTCATCATGCTCTATTTTCGCAACAAGGTGCTTCAGCCGATCAAGAGCTTCTCGTACAACCTCGCCTTCTGGACCGAGGACGGCGAACCGATCGACATCGCGAGCAGCAATATCGCCGAGCTGGAGAAAGCGGGCAAACAGTTCGCCCAGCTGGTCGGGCAAATCAAGACGTACAAGATCGACATCTACGAGCGGGAGATCGAGAAGCAGCGCATTCAGCTGGATTATATGAAGCTTCAGATCAAACCGCATTTCTTCCTGAACTGCTTGACGACGATTCACAGCATGGCGCAGATGGACATGACGGACGAAATCCAGAAGATGGCGATGTCCACGTCGATCTACTTCCGGTATATTTTCCAGAACGGCCAGGACTTTGTCCGCATGGAGGACGAAATCGAGCATGTCCGCATCTATCTCGACATCCAGAAGCACCGCTACCGCGACGCCTTTCTCTACAGGATCGAGGTCGGGGAGCGGTTGCGGGATACGCCGATTCCGCCGCTCGTCCTGCAAACCTTCATCGAGAACGCGATCAAATACGCCGTATCGCGAGATAACGATTCCCTCATTACGCTGGTCGCCGGATGCCGGAGAATCGGCGGCGAAGCCGTAACCGTCATCCGAATCGCGGATACCGGCCCCGGGTTCCCGCCGCATGTGCTGGAGAAGCTGCGGCAAGGCGTGCCGCTCGACCAGACGCACGGCACGCGGATCGGCATCATGAATACGATTCAGCGGCTGGAGTCCTTGTACGGCGGACGCGCCGTTGTCCGCTTCCGCAACCGCGCCGGCGGGGGAGCGGGCGTCACGCTCTTTCTTCCGGAGCTTCCGGAGCTTTCGGAACTTACGGATCCGGGTACGAATAAACCAACCGAGGACAGGGGGTCTGCATGATGCAGGCATTGCTCGTGGACGACGACTACTTTGTCGTGACGGCGCTGGAGAAGAAGGTCGATTGGGCTTCGCT
>JAQSXN010000477.1 GCA_029256665.1 Paenibacillus sp. | reverse complement strand
GCCAAAGTGTTTCGCAAATATTGGGGCGTGGCCCCGAGCGAGCTGAAAAAATAATGCGATGGCAGCGCAGGGACGGATCCCGGCGCTGCCATTTTTGCGTTCCGATTGCGCGGCAGACATGCCGCCGTCCGGTCAAGTCCCTGGTCCAATTCGCAAACTGTGTCGAATAAGACCAGAAATAAAAGGATCGACCGCTACTCCGCCTCGGCCGCCTCCTCTACAATGAGAGACAAGACAGAGAAAAGTAGGTGGAGAACGTGGGCAAACGTAGCGGAGGAGAAGGCGCTCTCCTTGGATCCGGCGGACGGCGCTGGAAGCTGATTCGAGGCAACCTGGATATGTACTTGCTGCTTATACCGGGCCTTGTGTTCCTGTTATTGTTCAAATACACGCCGATGTACGGCATCGTCATCGCCTTCCAGGATTTCAACATCTTCGGCGGCATATCAGGCAGCGAGTGGGTAGGAACGGCGCAGTTCGAGCGGCTATGGCATTCGGACGAATTCCTGCAGGTGTTGGTTAACACGCTGCTCATCAGCTTGTACAAAATAACGATTTTATTCCCGATACCGATCGTCATCGCGCTTATGCTCAACGAAGTGCGGCGCATGTTCTTCAAGCGGACGATCCAGACGATCATCTATTTGCCCCATTTCCTATCTTGGGTCATTATCTCGGGCTTGTTCCTGAACATCCTGTCGCCAAGCGGCGGCATCGTGAACGAAATCATTCGTTCGTTCGGCGGAGAGCCGATCTCGTTCTTTACCGAAAACAGCTTGTTCCGCAGCTTGGTCGTCTTCACGGCCGGGTGGAAGGAAATCGGCTGGAACGCCATCGTCTTCATCGCCGCGATCGCGGGCATCGAGCAGGAGCAATACGAAGCCGCGGCGATCGACGGAGCGGGACGGATCAGGCAGATGTGGTCGATCTCGCTGCCTGGCATGCTGCCGACCATCGTCCTGATGTTCATCCTGCGGATCGGCAGTCTGCTGGAGGCGGGGACGGAGCAAATTCTGACGATGTACAATCCGCTCGTGTACGAAACCGGCGACGTCATCGGCACCTTCGTGTACCGGATGGGTCTCGGCCAGCAGGATTACAGCTTCAGTACGGCGGTTGGCCTGTTCAACTCCGCGGTCGGTTTCCTGCTTATCGTCATCGGCAACATGCTCAGCCGCAAATTCCTGAATCGCAGCATCTGGTAAGGAGGAACGACCATGTATAGAAGAACCGCCAAAGATTTTGCGCTCGACGGCACGATCTATGTCGTGCTTATCGGGATGGGGCTTATTACGCTGCTTCCGTTCGTTAACGTTTTTTCCAAGTCGATCAGCGAAGAATGGGCCATTCTGTCGGGCCAGGTCGGGATTTTCCCGGTCGGCTTCCAGCTAGACACGATGAAGTTCGTCGTCACGAACAGCCAGTTTCTGAATTCGCTATGGATATCGGTGCTTATTACCGTCATCGGCACCTTCGCGTCGCTGCTCGTTACGGCGCTTACCGCTTACCCGCTGTCGAAGCGCGAGCTTCCGGGCATGGGCATCGTCATCGTGTTGTTTATTTTCACCATGATGTTCAACGGGGGCATCATCCCTAACTATCTGCTCATTCGCGAGCTGGGCCTCATCAACAATTTGGGCTCGCTCATTTATCCGGCGCTTATCAGCGTATTCAACATGCTGGTTATCAAAAGCTATTTCGAAAACCTGCCGACAAGCCTGGAGGAATCGGCCAAGCTCGAAGGCGCGAACAATATCACGATTCTGTTCCGCATCATCCTGCCGCTAAGCGGTCCCGTTCTGGCGACGATCGGCCTGTTCTACGCCGTGCAATTCTGGAACGACTACTTCCACCCGATGCTGTACATCAATAGCTCGTCGCTGAAGCCGCTGCAATTGTATTTGCAAGACATCGTCATGAACGCGGATACGTCTTCGGCGCTCGACAAGTCGGCGGACGATCTCATGAACGTGCCGGCGGAGGGCGTCCGGTCGGCAACGGTCATCGCATCCACGATTCCGATTTTGCTGGTTTACCCGTTCTTGCAGAAATATTTTATCAAAGGCGTTCTGATCGGTTCCGTCAAGGGTTGATCCGAAGTCTCACAGCCTGGATTTTCCGCCTCGCGCATTAACGTTTCCAACAGGCCCGCCGCTTTCGCTAAGCGTCAAGACCGCGCTCCCGGTACCGGAGCATTGGCCGCCTTCGGGCGGGCGTTGTTGGAAACTTAATGATATAGATTATACTAATTGCAGGAGGGTCACATTATGCAAAAATCATTAAAGCTTATGTCCGTCATGGCGATGTCCGCGCTTCTGGTCACGACCATGGCCGCTTGTTCCGGCAACAACGGCAAGAACAACGAAGGTTCCGGCAGCGCTACGAACGCCGGCAGTGAAGCAACGGCT
Organism: Paenibacillus sp.; assembly: GCA_029256665.1. Lineage (GTDB taxonomy): Bacteria > Bacillota > Bacilli > Paenibacillales > Paenibacillaceae > Pristimantibacillus. Next base: position 1,550 of record JAQSXN010000477.1, on the reverse strand, counting down.
AAGCCGGATGCGCCAAAGCCGGAATTAAAGCGACTGAACGTCTGGCAGAACGACGATTATAATGCATACCCGGTAGCCAAGCTTCTGGAAGAAAAAACGGGCTACAAAGTGAAAATCGATATGCTGCCCCAAGACAAGTGGGCGGAGAAGCTGAACCTGATCATGTCTTCCGGCGAGGAATACGATATCGTCACATCTTACAGCGACATGGCATTATATTCGGATTACGCGCAAAAAGGCGCCCTTGTCGACCTGACCCCTCTCATCGAAGAGTTTGGTCCCAACATCAAAGCGTCCATTAAACCGGAATCGATGGAAGCGCTGAAGGTTAACGGCAAGCTGTACGCCATCCCGACAACCGTCACGTACGAGATCAACAGTTCCATCTTGATCCGCACGGATTGGCTCGATAAGCTGGGACTGTCCATGCCGACGACGACCGACGAGCTGACGAACGTGCTGAAGCAATTCAAGGAGCAGGATCCGGGCGGCAACGGCGACCGCAACGTGCCGCTTACGATCAAAGGCGACCAATCGATGATCGACAACATCGTCGGCGCGTTCGGCATCGCCAATACGTGGAACGACGTAGACGGCAAGCTTGTGCCGCGCGTTTTGGACCCGGCGTACAAGGACTATGTCGCTTACGTGGGCAGCCTCTACGAGCAAGGCCTGATCGACCGCGAATTCGTAGCCAACAAGGACGCTACGGCCAAGGAGAAATTCGCGAGCGGCGTGGCAGGCGCCATCGTCGTACACTGGGCGGACATTCCGGCGATCTCGGATTCGCTTACGAAGACGAAGCCGGATGCCAAATTCGCTTTCGTGCCGGCGCTTAAAGGTCCGAACGGCGAATCGGGCTTCGCGGCTAACGCGGGCTTTGACCGTCTGACGTACATCCCGAAAGCATCGAAGAATCCGGAAGAAGCCATCAAGTGGATTAACGCGAGCCTGGAGCCGGAAACGTTCAAAGAGATGGCGATCGGCGTCGAAGGCACCCACTACAAAGTCGTAGACGGCGCTTACGAGCCGATTCAGCCGATCTTCACCGACGAGCGCAACCTGGCCAACAACTACATGGCTGGCACGGACGAAGAGAATTATCCGCAATACTGGCAAGCTCGCGTTCGCAAAAATCCGGTGATGTTCGAAGCGTTCAGCTTCCTGAACAACGAGACGCCGGCCGAAGCGAAAATCAAAAACGTGCTGGGTCTTGCTCCTTACATGCAGCAATACTCCAAGACGAATCAGCAGCTGGGCACCATGGTCGGCGACTACACGGTCAAACTGATTGCGGGCGCCGAGTCCATCGACGGCCTTGCCGATTTCCAATCCAAGTTCATGTCGTCGGGCGGGGAAGCCGCTTCGAAGGAAATCAACGACTGGTACGCAACGACTAAATGAGAAAACCTCTATCGAGGCATCTCGAGGATGAGCGACCGCGTTCATAGGTAGGTTTTATCGCCAATAAGAATTTCTAATCTCCGATAATCTCGGAAATGTATAAATTCTTATGTGGTAATAATTGGATAAGCGGCGGCGATCATTTG
>JAQSXN010000476.1 GCA_029256665.1 Paenibacillus sp. | reverse complement strand
TTCGGTAACGATCGCCTTCCTGTCCGCGCCTTCCGCCTGATAGTCGCCGTTCACGATCGGCACGGAATGCCCCTGCGAGCCGTTGCACCAGTACGTATACCGCTCGGGGCCAAAATACGATTTCGTGTACAAGCCTCTGCCCAGATCGGCCAAATAAGCTTCTCCATCCGCATGCAGCAGAAACTGGCCGCCGTCGTTGTGGTTATGCGGCTCGCCGTTATGGCCTCCCTTGGCCGCAAAGCAATAGGACCCGCCTTCCTCGGGGACGTGCCGCGACAAGAACCATTGCGCGTCCGCCATATAGCGGGTTTCCGATGGCCAACCGCCAAACTCGGCCGCAGGGCTGCCCGCATGGGCTTCCGCAGCTTGCGCACCGGCCGCCCATATCACGTTGCGAAGCGCATGCGCCCATCTGCCGCAATGATCCGTCGCGTACGGCTCCCGGAACGAGGCATCAGGCAGCGCGACTTGCGGGAATTCGCGGCGAAGCCGCATCGTAAGCCCCATATATACGCCGCTTCGCTCCGGCGAGTCCGAGAAGCTGACCACCATGTCCTCGCTCGAGAAACACCGTTGCTGGAACATCGCGATCGCTTGAACCTTGCCCGCGGCGAAGCCGTCCAGCCTTCCGCCCGTGGACGTCTTAAGCAAATCCATGTAATAGACATAATAACCGAAGCCGTACTGCCAGTAGGAATACCCCTCCAGACACGCGCCGTCCTGCCCGAAACCCGACAAAAAAACATCCATCGCGTCATGCACCCGTGCAAGCAAGGCCGCTAGCCGCTCCGTATCCGCCATCGCGACCAACGCTGCCATGCCGATCGAACCCGCGCAGACCGCGGACCAGTTGTTGTCGAGCCGCTCCCAATGATAAGGACCCCTCGTCAGAAACGGTTCGAAGATGCGCCGTTCCGTCTCCTCCGCGATACGTTCCAGCAGCCCTGTCCCTAAGATGTCTCCCAGCAACAAGGCGATCTCGGCAAGCGCTTGACCCGTCTCCGCGGCGAACAAGTCGATATTGTCGTTGGGACCGCGTTGCTCGTTGTAATGGGCAGGCAGACACCAGGTCCTCTCGCCGCAGATCGAATCCACCGTTTGGCGAAGCGCTTCCGCGTACTTCCTCCACTCCGGCTCCGGCTCCGGCTTCAGCCACGCCATCAGCGCGAACGCGCTCAACCGTTTTCGCTTAGCGAAATAAACAAGTTCGTAGGGCTTTCGCTCCCCGGTCTCGTTGAATACCCGGAACAGCTCGTCCGTCAGCACGGGCTCCTCCTCGTCAAGCAGCCGTTCCGCCTCCGCTTCGATCTCATCGATCATCCCGGCAAGCGATCCGTCCGCGAGCAGTCTCTTCGCCATCGCTTTCTGGCTCTCGGCGCCGCCTAGCAGTCCGAAGCCTCTAACGCGGTCCATCAACCGTTCCTCAAGACGCACGTCCTCCGCTTGTCCCCACTCCATGTCTCCCACTCCCCTATTTGCGCAATTGACTTCGGTATTCGACGGGCGTTACGCCCGCGAACGATTTAAACAGCTTGATGAAGTAGCTCTGATTGTCATAGCCGAGCGTCTCGCAGATTTTCCCGACGGGGGTCGCGCTGTTCTCCAGCAGCTCCTTCGCGCGATGCATCTTCATCCTCGTTACATATTCGATAAAGGTCTCGCCGGTCTCCTTCTTGAACAGCCTGCTAAAGTAGCTTGGATTCATAAATAGCCGCTCCGCCACTTCCTCCAGCGTAATCTTGCGATCCAGATGCCGTTTCACGTAACCGCAAGCCTCCGCTATTTCTTCGCGCTTGCTGGCGGATCCTCCGTACATATCCGTCGCGACGATGGACAAGCAGTTGCCGATCATCCACTCCTTAAGCTCGCCGAGCGTATCCAGCTCCAGCGCTTCGTTCGGCAGCATGTCGCCGCGTCCCGCCGAACGGTAGTCGAGGACGGATTGCAGCTTGAGCCTCGTATCGAGGAGCATCCGAAGCACCCAGTCCTTGACGGCGGCGGGATCTGGTCGCCGCTCGGCCGCTTCGTCTAGCCACTCGGACACGGCCGATTGAATGTCCCCGACCTTTTTGCCCAGGATGAGATCCCGCAGCTTTTCGCTCGACTTCTGGAAGTCCTTGAAGGGATCGAACGGATCGGGCTGCCGTCCCTCTAAACGAACGATATCGCCCGACTGCCGGTAAAATCTAGCCAAGCCGTCCTTCTGAATCTCCTGAAGCGCCGATTTGATTCCCTCCGGACCCTGACAGCTCTCGCCGATCAGGAACGACATCGACAGCTTCAAACTCCGGACGGCTTCCTGGATGCTCCGCAACAATTCGCGCGTCTTCTCGTACCCGTTCACCTTAAGCCCGCCCTGGAACGCCGCCAGCAGCACGGTCTCCTGCGAACTGTACTGGAAGTGGACCGCCTTAAGGCCAAATCGCGATATCGCCTCCTCCAGCACGTTGTCCAGCGCGAAACGAAGCACCTCCTCCGATTGAAAGCGTTGCTTCGCCGACTTAAACTCGTCGACGATACCCATGACGGGAACGATCGTCTCACCCGGCGCGAGCGGCAGACCGAAGCCGGCTAGCTCGGCTTGCCATTTCTCGAAATCCAGCATCGGCTGCTGCAGCGTCGCGCGAATGAACTTCTCCTTCATGAGCGAACGGTTGCGGTCGACCAGACGTTCCATGCGTAGCTGCTTGGATTGATGCTCGCGCTCCTCCTCCAGACCGGCGATAAATTGCGATAGCAATGTCCGGATCGCGGCAGGGTCCAGCGTATCCTTGAGCAAATAATCCTGCACCTGCAGCTTCATGGCCTGCCGCGCGTAATCGAATTCGTCATGGCAGGACAGAATGGCCGCGCGAAGGCCCGGCTTCGCTTCTTTAAGCTTCGCGATTAATTCCAGTCCGTTCATCTGAGGCATGCCGATATCCGTAATGAGGATATCCGGCATTTCTGACTCGGCCGCCTCCAGCGCTCTCGCTCCGTTCTCGTGCATGCCGATAACGGTTAGTCCCAGGCTCTCCCAATCGATCGCGTAATGAATCAGCTCCAGGACGGGGTAATCGTCGTCTACGAGCATCACCTTATACATCTTCTTCGTCCGCCTCCGCTCTCTGCATGGGAATGATCATCGTAATCGTCGTTCCTTCATCTATCGCGCTAACCACCTCGATACGGAACGCGTCGCCGTATGTCATCCGCATTCGCTCGCATACGTTGCGGAGCCCGATGCCCGACAGTCTGCCTCTTGTTTCGTCGCTGGCATCGGCCTCCGTACCGCCCGTCTCCAGCTTGGCACGCAGCCGTTCAAGCTTGCCCGCTTCCATCCCTTTTCCGCTGTCTTGCACGCTTAAGACGATATCTTGGTTCTTCGTCCGCGCGGAAATCGTAATGACGCCTGCCCGCTGGCTAAGGCCGTGAATGAGCGCATTCTCGATGAGCGGCTGCAGGAAAAACCGCGGCACCTGGCACATCAACGTGTCGGGATCCGGATCCAGTCGAAGCTCCGCCTTCTCCTTCTGCCGCATGTTCATAAGCATCACGTAATCGCCCACGGTCGCAAGCTCCTCGTGCAGCGGAATCGCGTCCTTGCTTTGAATAATCGTCATTCGGAGCAGCTTGGACAAGGAGCTGATCATCTCCGCGCTGTCCAAGTCGCCATTGCGCATCACCTTCATCCGGATGGAATTAAGCACGTTGAACAGAAAATGCGGATTGATCTGCGCCTGCAGCATCGCAAGCTCCGCCTTGCGCTTGCGCGACTGGGTCATCGTTATTTCCGCGATCATCCCTTTCACCCGGTCCAACATATGGTCGAACGACTGCCCGAGATAACCGATCTCGTCGCTGCCGCGAATATTCGAACGAACCTCAAGGTTGCCGCGCTGCACCGTCTCCGCCATCTTGCCCAGCCGCACGAGCGGCCTGGTGAAAGTGCCGAGCATGTAGAGAAACAGCAGCACAAAGACGATAAAGGA
>JAQSXN010000475.1 GCA_029256665.1 Paenibacillus sp. | reverse complement strand
CCGAACAAACTTCCTGATTAATCAACAATATTCCTGGTATAGTACGCGATTATATCTTTGCGGCGAATAATACCGAGGAATACGCGATCGTCGTCTACGACCGGAACGAAGTTCTGATCGGCCGCCAGCGCCAGCATATCGTCCAAATCGGCGTTAACGGCAACGCATTCGACTTTCATCCGTTTTTTGATGGAGCTGACGGGAATTTCATGCATCGTATCGAAGTCGAGGCCAGGTGTGGCTTTTAGCTTCCATAACAAATCTCCCTCGGATAACGTTCCGAAATACAAGCCATTGTCGTCCAGGATCGGAATGGCCGTATAGTGGCTCGCCTCCAATTTATCCATGGCTTCTTTCATATTAGATGATGTCATGAGGTAAGAGACCTCATTCTTGGGATACAGAAACGATTTGATGTCCATTGAATCACGCTCCTTTGGTACATTAAATCATATTTTGCCGCGGAGCGCATGCAAAAGTGACTGGAAGCTACAAAACTCAGACTACCTTACGCTCTACGATAAGCTTCATGTTTTCGGCTATGGAGTGATGATACGTTCCCGGCTTTTGACCAGTGATGCGCGCGATGTACGTTTCATGGCCAACGGCTCGCTTCAGTATGCCGCCGATCCGTTCCCGCTGCTCCGGGCGATCCTCATAGATTTTCAATAAGGCCATAACGGCATGGGAGAAAAATTGGAAATAGATTTCGTTGAACTTTTTCGGCTTGAAGATGTCGCTGGAATCTACGATCTTGTACACTGGCTTGTTGAGCTCCTCGGCATTGCAGACGAGCCGTTCCAACTCGTCAATGCTTGCCTCATCCCGAAGTTTGCCCAGCAGATAGATCGCCATGTAACCTCGCATCTGGTTATTCTTGCGGCAATCCTTGAGCTGGAACGCGTCCCGCTCAGCCAACATTCCACGCAGCTCATGCAAAGCCGCTTCATCGCCCAGCAGCGCAAGCGCAAACGCGCTGTGCTTCGGCAAATGGTTGTCGTCCTTGCCGAGCCACTCTCGGAGCGCCGCTCCAATCACGGCATGCCCCAGACGGAAGGCCGACCAAATTGCGATTCCCGGCGTATCGCCGGCAAGCCCGCTGCGAATATCTTCGCGCTCCGTCAACCAAACGACGCGCTGAGGAGGCTTGCGATCGGCTGGATAGGCGATCTGATACCCCTTGTCATTAGCCGGATCATAACAGCCCGTCTCGGCCAAATAATTCCTCAGCGTTTCGTATGGCACGTCCTTAAGCGGCATCCCCTTCTCGATCGCCAGCCATGCCGCCGTCGCCGCCGCTTCTCCGCACTTCTGCATATCGCGATTCATCCGGACGCAGGTGGATAAGCTGTGGTCGACCGCAAGACAACGTCCGGCAGCCATTAGTCCGTCGAACCCCTTCGGAATCATTGCTCCGAGCGGTATCGGAACTGTCACGTTAAGAGCTCCGAGATTACTGCCAACGAACCAATCGGCAAGTTCCTCGGACTCGAAAGCGTGGTCTCTGCCATGTTTGTCGATATCGGCGTAGGCATAGAACAAGGGCTCGCGAGTTACCCGATCAGCGAAAAAGTCGTCAAGGCGGATGGTCTCTTCCCCTTCGATCAAGCGGCCTTCCCTGATGCCGAGCAGCGGCGCCAAATACAGCATGCGCTGCTTGCCGTCCACGTACCGCTCCTCCAGATGCTGCGAATGGGCGAATATGATCGCGCGGGACAGTTCCTCGCCATCTCTTTGATCCGTGCAGCCAGAGTCGAAGTTGATCCAGTTCACCTTCTGATTAGCCGCGTATACCTTCACGCTCGTGAACGGCTGCGTTCGATTGTCGAGTTCTCGTCCCACGTTAGTTGCGCAGCCTGCCATGGAACAAACCTCGGCGTCGCCCGTGCAATCGATGATGACCTTGCTCGCGGCTCGCAAGACGCCGCTTGGCCCCGCCCACTCGATGCCGACTGCCTGTCTTCCGTCGAGATACACGCCCGTAATCGACGCCTCGAACGCAAGCTCGGCGCCCGCGGTGACCGCTTCCTGCTCCAGTACGTATTTTTTGGCCTCTACGTTGTAGGCGCCGGACCTCGCATAGACGGATTCGCACAGCTCCGCCGCTTCCCGGTCGAGAATCTCGTAGATCCCTCCATGCGAGCCGAAATAATAGCCGTTCACGGAGCCCGATGTACCCATTCCGCCCATGCTGTTAAGACGCTCGATGCCCAGCACCCTCAACCCTCTTCGCGCAGCAGCGATCAAAGCGATGGAGCCCGATGTCCCTAATCCGACTACGACGATATCAAAGGCTTGCGGGAACTCGATATCTCCAGCCTCCATCGCCACAACTTCGCCGTCCATTCTTTGCGATAGCAGCATCTTCAGCTCACCTTCCTTCCCGTTGCTTCGATGCCTGTCTCGTAAGCTTCGAGCGGATTGCGATAAGCCGCGGACGTCAATCGCTGGATACGTCTTTCCTCGGAGGAGTCGCGTACAGCCATCTCTACTTCGAAGCATGTCGCCACCGCGCATAACCGCCAGTCTGACCACTCCTCCGGCCTGTTCGTCCAGACCCGGTTCAGTTTGCTTCTCGCCTGCACCCAATCATCCGCTTTTTCGATCGTGAGCTTGATAATAAGCTCCCCGCCAAGCTTGCCCTTTACGATCTCCGTTTCGGCATCCGGGACGACAAAAGCGTCTGGCATATCGACTTCAAGCGTTGCTTCTCCGACATGGAGGAGCATCGCATTAATCCGTTTGGCAACGATATCGCCAGGCACGGCGGCTTCGGTCCGTGTATCGATAAGCCGATCGGCTCTGACGACGCTTCGGCCCGAAGCATGATAGATCGTTACTTCTACAAATTCGCTGCTCTCCTCGATACGAAGCACTTCCGTCAGAAGAAGAACGCGAAGCCCGGACTCATGAATCCGGTTATACAACACGGGGGCCAAGGGGGGGAGATGGACCAAGCCATCATCGGACAAGATGCCTCTCACCCTCAGTTCCTCGCTCAAAGAGGCGCCGGAAGCGGAGAGCGCCGTATCGTTCCAGTCCTTTCCCGGATTAAAGCTATTAATAAATTCGTGACCGACGAGCGCCGTCCGTTCAATGACCAAAGTGCCGTCGATATCTTCCAATGCCGCGCCCAAGCCTGCAAAGGTAGCTCCCAGCACAATGGTGCGATAATGACTAATTTCGGTCCGCATATGTTCACTCCTCCGCCAAATCTAACTCTTATGGATATCGCGATACGCGCTGGGCGTGATTCCCTCGTATTTTTTGAACAAACGGATATAGGTGCTTATGCTGAAGAACCCTACCATATCGCTAATATCTTTAATATAGATATCATCCTGCAACAACAGCGTCTTGGACTTCTCAATCCGCCATTTGTTAATGTATTCCGTCAATGTTTCTCCGGATTGTTCTTTGAAGTAGCGAGATAGATAAGACGGATGAACGTCGAATTGCTCCGCGATCATGTTAATGCCGAAGTTATTGTCGCCGTAACGTTCCTCGATAAGAACAAGCACGCCATCATAGAGCCGATATTTGCTTTTCTTCCTCCTCTCGTCCGCCAATGCGCATATACGCCGAAGAAATTGGGTCATTCGCTCGCGCATGACCATCACCGTGCTTCCGTTTGACAGCTCGCGAATGGCGGCAAGATTCTCTTCGTACAGCTCCTCGCGCGAGAGATTGGCCTCCATGCCCGCCTTCATCATCGTGCTGCACATATCGAACAGCAGACAACGGATCAGATCGGCCGATACGTTCTTCTGCTCCAGATTCGAATCAATGATCTCGTCAAGCGTAGCCTTGGCTGCCGCGTAGTCGCCGGCATTAACGCAATTGATGAGCTGCTGCTCCTTCTCGATGGAATAGACATAGGCCAGCTCGCGAACAACGGTCTGCTCGTACCATATAATGGACTGGCCGCTTTGGAGCATCCGATATTCCATCGCTTCCATCGCTTCTTGATATGCCACGGG
>JAQSXN010000474.1 GCA_029256665.1 Paenibacillus sp. | reverse complement strand
CCAATCTGTGGTCATATTTGGCGCCCCCTTGATGAGTTTCCAATGATGGATTTCTTATGATTCATTCCACTACTTACCCAATAAGAAGGTCATACGATCACGGGACGATCCATGTTTCAATCTTAGCCCTGCCCAAAGTATACCATCTTTCGCAGCCATTCCAACCAACTCGTTACTTTACCATAACGCCCGCCTTCCCCCTTGGCAAAATAAAAAGCGCAGCCGGACCGTTAAGTCCGCCGCGCTCCGTTCGTTCCGCCTGCCGTGCCGTTGCCGCCTGCCGTGCCGTTGCCGCCGGCGCCGGCAGTCCAATTCGCTCCGAGCAGCGATTGAAGTCCTTCAAGCAAGCCGTGGCCGCCGCCGGTAAGCGAGATCGTGCCGATTTTTTCGCAAATTTTCTCCAAAAACTCAAGCTCCTTCAAGCGGTACAGCGTCCCGTTCTCGTCCATCAGCTTGGCCGTATTCAGCAGGCTTCGGGTAGAAGCCGTTTCCTCGCGGCGCGTGATGAGCGTGGCTTGCGCTTTCTTTTCCGCCAGCAGCACCGTATTCAGGATGTCGCGCACGTCGCCGGGGAGGATGACGTCCTTCACGCCCGCGGACAGGAAGGCGACGCCGAACTCCTCGCTCCGTTCGTTCAGCCTCGCAAGCGCGTACGCCCCGATTTCCTGCTTCATCCGGAGCAGATCGTCCAGCTTGGTCGTACCGACGTACTCCCGAAGGATAAGCTGAAGCAGAATATATACCTGCTCGTCGAAGCCCCTGATCTCAAGCGACTGAAGCGGATTCACGATCCGATACTGGCAGACGAAGTTCAGCCGAAGCGTCACTTTGTCCTCCGTCATGATCTCTTGTCCCGTCATGTCCAGCTGCTGTTGGCGCAGATCGACGGTCCTGAGCACGACGCCTACCGGCCCCCTCCAGAAGTAATAACGTCCGGGACGAAGCTCGCGCTGAAGGACGTTGTCGTAGAATAGCAGCCCCGTCTCCCAGCTCGCGACTTCGAACATTTGATAGTACCCGGCGAGCCTTGGCAATATCGATCGTTCGATCTCGGAGCCAAGCTGCGGCACGCGGACGTCAATGGCGCGGAATTCGTTTATTGCCGCCACGTTCCAGAACGCGTATTGTCCGGGGGTCAGCAGCCTCGAGAACCGTCCGTCCTCGTAGTGGAGCGCGTATTCGTGATCCGCGACTTCCACGACGTCCAGCTCGCGGCGCAGCTCCTCGTCCTGCAGGAAAAACGCCAGCTCCCTGCCGGGAACCTCGAACGGCCGCGACAGATCCAGCATGATGGCCGAGTAGCCCGACCACGCGGCGTAACGGTATGTGCCGGGGCGGAGAGATTGGACGTAGCTTCCTTTTTTGAACAGCAAGCCCCTTTGATCGTTGTTTACCGATATTGTATGTATCATGTTCCTGTAACTCCTCTCGTTTGGCGACCCCGCTTAAGGAGCGGCGCTACCGCTTCCGGCAGCGGAACCTTGCTTGAGATCGGCTTCGCGGACACGGGTCGTATGCGGCGCAATCAGGGCCGTCATCACAATCCGAATTCGATTGTTTTGGGGCGCCCAATGCGCTTGCATCGCCGCGTTTCCGTCCATCGATCGGTATCCGCATGGCTGCACAGCTCCGGCTGGGGCGAATCCGCCTAGGCGTCTTCGTCCGCTCCCTCGCAAAGGTCTTTCATTTTTCATACTCAATTTACAGTTGAGTGCTCTACCATGAGCCCGCTCATAAGCGGACCGGGAGTCGAACCCGGTAATTGGAGGTTCAAGAGCCTGAACGCGCACAGCATACGAACCGTATAGGATACGCCCGCACTGCGGGATGAATGGACATCCTCGCCGGGTTGCCGCCAGCGCTTCATGAACCTCCTTCATCATAGGGGATGGAAAAACTTGCGAACATGGCGGAAGTATTACGACAGGATTGATTTTTGCGGCGGGCGGGCGGGAAAGAGAAAAGTTGTTCTTGGGACGCCTGCCTGCATGCTGTTACAATAGATGGATAATAGGCCGGACTGCGGGAAAGGAGCTCTTAGAACATGGCCAGGGAAAGCTTTGACAAGGAAATTCAGTTTCTGCGGATGCTCGCTTTGACCGGGGGGGCTTACAATCGGCAGCAATATGCGGAGAAGCTCGGGATCTCCGTCCATACGTTCGACAAAATGATGAAACGGCTCAAAGACATCGCCGCAGCCGGACTGCGCTCCGCAAAGGAAGATTCGCTGGGATCCAAAAACATGGCCGAGCTGCTGCGTTACAGCTATCTGGACTCTTCGGATCCGCTGCTGCTGTTCCTGTTCCGCGCGAAGTCGCTGAAGGAATCGGAGAGCGAGCGGCTATCCGTTATTCTGAGCGCGGTGAAGCTCGGACCGCGGACGGCGATGGAGCTGCTCGACGCGTGCAGCGAATCCATGCCGCCTGAGCTAGCCTTGCCCGACGAGAAGACGATTCGCGGCGATCTGAAATATTTGGAAGGCGTCGGAGTCATCCGGCGGGAGCCCGGACCGCGTCCTTATCGGTATGCGTTATGGGATGCGTTCTCGGCCGAGCTGGCGCGTGACGAGCTGCTCGACTTACACGATTACGCCTGCATGATGGCGAATACCCAACTCCCTTCGGTGCAGGGCTATTTGCTTCGCGACATGCTTGGCAAGCTGCTCGTTCGCGATGACGGCATCGACGCGGAGCGGCTCGACGTCTTTCGGTACAAGTACCACTATTACTCCCGCATTCTGGACGAAGCGCACTTGTTCCCTTTGTTCGCTGCCATCGAGGGCCGCAATGCCGTCTCCTTCCTCTACTTCTCGCCCAAAAAAGAAACAAGCTACGCCTCCCGCAACACGAACCCGCTGTTCGAACGGGAAGCCGGCGGCAATCGCGAGCAGGCGCTGCCGCTCAAGATCGTCTACGACCATCAATACGGCAGATGGTATCTGTTAGGGTGGGGCGCCCGGCACGGCATCAAGAAGTACCGCCTCGAGGGCGTAACGGATCTGGCCGTGGGAGACGCGGTCGACTTGCCGAGCTGGAGCGGCAAGCTGAAGCTGCTGGAGGATCGAATCCGCCATAGCTGGCTCGTCGACACGGGACGCAAGACGTTAGTACGTGCGCGGTTCTACAAGCCGGGACCGGCGGTGCCGGACTTCGTCCGCGAGCGGGTCCTGCAGCAAGGACAGTGGGGCGTCATCGCGGAGGAGGACGACATCTCGTTCGTGTACGAAATCGAGGTTAACGGCACGGTCGAGATCAAGCCGTGGCTCCGCAGCTTCGGCTCCAGCTGCGAGGTGCTGGCTCCGGCTCGTCTGCGCGAGGAATTGATAGCGGAATGGAAGGAGATCGGACGGTATTATGAATCTCTTTGAAAAAATATTCAATTACCAGCTGCTCGCAAGGCTCGATGAAGGCGGGGCGGTCATGGTCACCTCCCACGAGCGGGTGTGGCTGAAGGCGATGCTTGCGCATCCGGCCGCGGAGGAAGCCTTTCTTCCGGAGACGCTTGCCAAGCTGCGCGACATGCTGGCGGGCGAAGCCTTCGTCGACTGGACGCCGCATCTGCTGCATAAAGCCGCCAGCAAGGAGAAAATGGTGTACCATCCGCATATCCGGACGATCCGCCGCGCGATCAGAAACGGAAGCGCGCTGCGCATCGTGTACGGCGTCAAGAGCGGCGGCTCGTACGCGAACGACAATGCGATTCCGTACAAGCTCGAATATTCGATGGTGAAGCGCGAATGGTATCTGCTCTGGTACGACTCCCGCAAACAGATGCTGATGAGCACCAGGTTGTCGAAGCTGGCTGAAGTGAGCGAGAAGCCATGCGATCCCGAGCGGTTCGCCGGCTGCGCCGCCAAGGCTAAGGCGTATTTGGACTCGCGCAAATCGGTGGCGGTCATCGGAGTCGTACCCGAGTTTAACGAAGAACTGTCCCGCATCCTGTACGCGTTCTCCTGCTTTGAGCGGGAAGTTATGTTCGACGAGAAACGG
>JAQSXN010000473.1 GCA_029256665.1 Paenibacillus sp. | reverse complement strand
CCGCCACTTCCTGAAATTGCTGACGCAACATCCCCTCCCATCGCTTTGTCGTAATTCCCGGATCTTCGACTACCTGAATCGTAAGGGTCTGGCTCTGTCCCGATTCCGTTTCCGTTATGCCTTCATCGATGATCGTTACTCCTGCATTGGCTTCGCTTAGTTTGGATAATACATCAACCGGATTCCAGTTAATTGGCGTTTGCGCGTCGGATTGATCGGATTGAATCGTCAATTGCTTATGGTCCACGACCTTGCCTTCGAACATTTGCGGCCTTGACATCACCGCCTCGTCCAATCCCATGCTGACCGACCCCGTAAAATGATATTGATCCATCGCCGCCAGCCCGGAATAGGCCATAGACAGCCACTCCTCCGGCTGCCTGCTGTCGGCATCCGCAGCGCAGCCGCCGATTATCGCAAACGCGGCTAATGCTAGCAGACCCCCAAACAGCCGCTTGCATCCGCCTGACCTATTTAAACTCCGTCTCATGGTTCGACCTCCCGCAAGTTCCGCTAATGCCTCTTAGCGTCCCATTATTGGAGCCGCGTTATTCGCGTCCTCCCTAGCCGGCCTAGAGCCGCACGCAAAAAAACGCCTCCGGAGAGGCGTTTGATCGCGTTTAACGCTGGTTTGTCTCAGGATGCGCTGCCGGCAATGATGCGGTTCCGGCCTTTGTTCTTCGCTTCGTACAGAGCCATGTCCGCTCTATAAAATAATGATTCGACGCTGACCTTATCCTGATCGAACGTCCATTCCGATATGCCGCAGGAAACCGTAACGGACGGATCCGTTTCTTCGGCAACCTGCATCCGGATTCTCTCCGCGATACGAAGCGCGAGCTCCGTGCGAACGCCAGGCAAATAAATGGCGAGCTCCTCTCCGCCCCACCTTGCGGCGATATCGTTTTGCCTGATCGCATTGGAGATAATGCGGCTTACCTGTACCAAGATTCTGTCGCCTACCTGGTGGCCGAACGTATCGTTCACCTTCTTGAAGTAGTCGATATCCACGAGAATTAACGACCCGAATGGATCTTTGCGCTGACGGCGCTGAATCTGTTCGTCCAGATAGTGGCGCGCGTGCAGTCCGGTCAGATTATCGGTGATGACCATTCTTCTGACTTCGGAATGAAGCGAGGCGTTGGTCAAGGCCAGTCCGATATGGGTACTCATGACCTGAAGCAGCTTGTAGTTCTCGTAAGAGAAAAAGTTCTGCAGCTTATGCGTGACCAGAATGACGCCAACGACTTCTCCGTCCGCGAATATCGGTGCGGCAATCAAGGAACGGGAGCCCGTGTTGTCCATCAGCTTGGAGGATACGACTCTCGTATTCCAGTAATCGGATATGATGAGAGGCTCCTTCGTACGATAGATCATGCCGCAGAAGCCGTACTCGGGGGAGAAGGTCTCGCTCGCCATCGAAGGGATATTGCTTGACTTTACTTCGAACACGCCTTTTTCGGCGTTAAGCTGAAGCACGCAGCAATAATCGGCTTCGAAAATGGTCAGCAGTTCGCTCGTCGCGAACTGGAATATCTCCTTCAGCCTTAACGATTGGTTCAACCGTTTCGTCATCTCGTTAATCAGACGAAGCTCATTGATGAGGAGATTGGACTGCTCGTACAGCTTTGCGTTCTCGAACGCCGAACCGGCCGTATCGGCCAGCAGCAGAAAAGCCGGGAGATCAAGATCGTCTTGGCGCTTGCCCGCCGCCATCGTGATGCACAAGACGCCGTAAGCCGCTTGTTTGCCGGAAAGCGGAATCGCTAGCCGCATATTGCCGTCCCGGTCCTTTTCGGTGGCAGGTTTGCCGTCGAGAAATGCCTTGGCGACGATATCGTGCGCCGTATTCTTGAACACGAGAGGCCTGACGCGCGGATCTCCGTCAACATAGTCCTGCGACAGATAGAGATGAAATTCCGAATGGGGGTACAGGAGCTCCAGGCTATGCAGCATCTCGTTAAGAACGGAGCTGACGTCGATCTGGTCGTATAACCTCTTGGCGGCCAAAAACAGCGCGTCGCGACGGGAAGATTCGCGGTCGTTGCGTTGCTGCTCCTGCAGCAAATCCTTGACGTATACCTGTTCGAAGCCGCGGTAGAAGCAACTTCGGTAATGGAGCGCTTGTGCGTATAGCTCGCCTTCCGCGAGTGGAAAGTCGGCAGGGCCAACGTAAACGAGCGCGCCAAGAATGGCGGCGCTATTGCGCCTGAAGATTGGCGTGGCTGCAATAAACCATCCTTCGAAGGTCGAAACATGCATGTTCTCGTCGCGAAGAGCTTCCGCCGCTTCTCGCTGTACGGCAGCGGCAATGGTCGGCAACGCCGTCCAGTCCTCCGCTCCTCCGGCCGTTCCATGGCAATTGGCATCCTTGTCGAATACGCCGTACCGGCCCATTCGGAACGCCGCTAGGCTTAAGGCCTCGGCTGTCCAGTCTAAAAAGCTTTCATTAAATATAGCAGGAAGATAAGGCTCGTCCGCATCATGAATATCTTCATTGGCAAACCATATGGAATGGCTTTCCTTCCGGTCATTGTCCATGCAGCACCTCTCCCTTCCTTTGTCGTTACAGGAAGATGACTTGCTTACCACAATATAATTTATAAGTTATCGGGAAATCGAAAACCGAAATTCTATTTGGCGATAAAAACTTCCCTATGCTTACGAAGCTGCTTTGCTTTGCACAGCTGTAGGTCGCTCATCACCGAAGGGCTCCGCTAGGAGTTTTTCTCAATCTATCAACATCATACTTTATTTTTATGATTTTTGCACTAGTCTTTCCATTTTTTATAGGACTTTAGCCGCTTTTTACGGAATCATTGCAATTGTCCTCGTCGATACAATCTTCCTTGACTTTTCTGCTGAAAATCATATAATATTAATTGTTGAAAACATGGGCGTACGGTTTTGTGCCACCCTCAGGAATAAGGTTCACTGATAGGCCTGCGGCTGAGGTGCTTATCAGGGACGAGCAACGACTTGTCCGATGAACGTTATTCCGCGAAACACAACCCCATTCTCAAAATTTACTTTGATGAAGGAGTTAATACAAAACATGGCACGTTATACAGGACCTAAATTTAAATTGAGCCGCCGCCTCGGCATTTCCCTGAGCGGTACAGGCAAAGACTTGAAACGCCCTTTCCCTCCGGGACAACACGGCCCTAACCAACGCAAGAAGCTTAGCGGGTACGGCGTTCAATTGCAAGAGAAACAAAAGCTTCGCCACATGTATGGCATGAACGAGAAACAATTCCGCAACCTGTTCGACAAAGCTGCCAAACAAAAAGGTAAAGCCGGCGAGAACTTCATGTCGCTTCTGGAAAGCCGCCTGGACAACCTCGTTTACCGTCTGGCTTTCGCGAACTCCCGTGCGGGCGCACGCCAGCTGGTTGCTCACGGTCACGTTACCGTTAACGGCAAAAAAGTCGACATCGCTTCCTACACGGTAGCAGTCGGCGACGTTATCGGCCTGCGCGAACGCAGCCGTGCCCTGAAATCCATTAAAGAAGCCGTGGAAGGCCGTCATCACCTTCCTAACTACTTGGAATTCAACGAGCAAGCGATGGAAGGCAAATACGTTCGTCTTCCTGGACGCGACGAATTGTCGCAAGAGATCGACGAAAAACAAATCGTCGAATTCTACAGCCGTTAATCGGCAACTTAATCAAAAGAACCTTGAACCGTTTTTTCGGTTCAAGGTTTTTTTTGACCACAATAGAATGTATAAGTTTTCGAGAAATCGAAAACCGAAATTCTATTTGGCGATAAAAACTTCATCTAAACGCGGTCGCTCATCATCGAAAGACTCCGATAGGAGTTTTTCTCATGCGATTTAGTTTTCTGTTGGAGGCAATTGCGGGGCCGGGGATGCGATTGCCGGCTTCGGTTTCGACAAAGCGGCTTCGATCGTGCCGCTCTTGCCCGATGCGGCCGACGAAGGAGCCATTGCCTTGGACGTCAGCCCTTGTATCAGCTGGTTGACGTCG
>JAQSXN010000472.1 GCA_029256665.1 Paenibacillus sp. | reverse complement strand
CCGACCATTTGAAGCTGCTGCTTTAAGTGGTCGAACACCACGACCTGGTCGCAGAACATGAACTGCATATCGTTCATTTGCAAGTCGTCGATGCGATGCGCGGGCAGCTTCTCGTAATATTGAAGCAGATCGTAGCCAAAAAATCCGATCGCGCCACCCGTGAAGGGCGGAATGTCCGGCAGCGAAGGACTGCGGAAGGACCGAAGCTTCGCTTTGAGCAGCTCGATCGGCTTTTCTTTCAACACCGTTCGGACCCCGCCATGCTCCATGATCATCTCGCCGTGTTTGCCGTACAGCTGCAGAAACGGGTCCGTGCCGATGAACGAATAGCGCGCCCACTTGGCGCCGCCCTCCACGCTTTCCAACAGAAACGCGTGTTCTTCGTTCGCGAAGTGCTGGAACAATCGAATCGGCGTTTCCGTATCCGCGAGCACGTATCTGACGATCGGAATCAAATTATACGTGCCGGCAAGCTGGATGACTTTGGTTAATTCATTATTCATGGCGATCGACCTCCGTTATTGTAATGGAAAATAAAAAAGCTCCTGCCGGAAGCAGGAGCGCCTAATTCGATGATAACGAAGGGGATCGGAAACCTAGCATCGACCCGACGATTCCGTCAAATAAACCCTGGATCGGGTTCAATGATACCGTTCGACATACCTCCCCCCTCAGGGATCGGCTATGCCGCAACAATCGTCATGTCGTTCTACTTGCGCTAAGCTCTTCTCAGCTTCACTCTACTCGTCTCATCTCGGCTAACTTTCTGCTTCTCTTTACTCGTCTATGGATAAATATAATGCATGCCCGGCTTACCGTCAACCCGAAAATGAACGTTAAATCCTTGCCTTTGCCAAATCCGGCCGAAGCGCCTGGGCGCCGCCCAAATACACATGCCTGATTTCCGCTTGGCTCTTCTCGGTATTGACGAGAACCATCAATCTAACGCAGCGTTCCAGACTGCCTTTGACGGGAACCTCCAGCGCGCACATCAGCGGCACGAGCTCCCAGCCCGGCAATTGTCTTACGGCTTGCGCCGGGAACGAATCGTCGAGATCTTGCGTAACCGTAATCAACACGCTGCAAATATCGGCGGGATCGATCTCGTTCGCCGCCATGATTTCGCTCACCATCGTCAGCGTCGCTTCCGAGATCAACCTCGCTTCGTTCGCTTCTACCGTAACTGCTCCCCTAATTCCCCGCACGCTCATCCCTGAACCTCCAATTTCAATTCCTCTACGATTTCCCTCACCCATGCTACCGGCACGTCCGGCTTAATCTCGACCTTGCCGATCGCCGTTGGCACGATAAAGACCATCGTGCCTTCCGCGAATTTCTTGTCGTGCATCATCGCGGCCATAACCGCGTCCACATCAAAGTGCCGCGGCAGTACCACGGGTAACCCGCACCGTTCCAGCACGCGCTTCGTAACCGTATAAACCTCTTCCGGCGCCCCGTAACGGACGCCTAGCTTAGCGGAGCCGATCATGCCGATGGAGATCGCTTCGCCGTGCTGAAGCTCGTTATAACCCGCGACGGCCTCCAGCGCATGTCCGATCGTATGGCCAAGATTGAGAATAGCGCGAAGATTGTTCTCCCTCTCGTCCTGGGAGACGACGTTCGCCTTGACGCTGCAACCCTTATACAAGGCGTAACCAAGCGCTTCCGGATCGAGCGCGAGCAGCCTATCCGCGTTCGCGTCGCACCAATCCGTGAATTCGGCGTCCCAGATGAGTCCGTGCTTCACGACTTCCGACAATCCGCTGCGCACATCTCGCGGAGGAAGCGATTGGAGCGTTTTGAGATCGTATAATACGAATTCCGGCTGATGGAACGCCCCGATAATATTTTTGGCCATAGGATGATTAACCGCCACTTTGCCGCCTACGCTGCTGTCATGCGCCAGAATCGTCGTCGGAATCTGCACGAACTTGATGCCCCGCATAAACGATGCCGCGACGTATCCCGCCAAATCTCCGACCACGCCGCCGCCGAGCGCAACAATCGCGGACTTGCGGTCCAGACCGGCCTCGAGCGCGCTGGTCACGAGCTTCTCCAGCATGTTGAGCGACTTGGAGCTTTCCCCGGCGGGCACGGTTGCCGTAGCCACCTTGAATCCGCCAGCCGACAACTCTGCTTCCAGCTTATTCAGATAATGAGGCGCTACGTGTTCGTCCGTAATGATTAATAATGGCGATTTAGAGCTGATGCCGTGTTTCCGGAAGTAGGAAGCCGCGCTATCCAGCAGCCCCTCTCCGATATAAATAGGATAGGAACGGTCGCCAAGATCTACCTTGAGCTCCCGCATCTTAGTATCGCTCCAGTTGTTCTTGATAGTTCTTGAGATTGGCGCGGATCTCTTCGATGGAATCGCCGCCGAACTTCTCGAGAAACGCTCTTGCGACTTCCCATGCTACGACGTGCTCCATGACGACGCTTGCCGCCGGCACCGCGCAGCTGTCCGAACGTTCGACCTGAGCCGTGAACGGCTCCTTCGTATCGATATCGACGCTGCGAAGCGGCTTGTATAACGTCGGAATCGGCTTCATGACTCCTCGCACGACGATCTGCTCCCCGTTGGTCATGCCGCCTTCGAAGCCGCCGAGCCGATTGGTTGCCCGATGGTAACCCTTCTCCGCGTCGTACATGATTTCGTCATGGACCTGCGAACCTCGCAGCTTGGCCGCTTCGAAGCCGATGCCGATCTCGCAGCCCTTAAAGGCGTTGATCGACATGACCGCTTGCGCGATGCGGCCATCCAGCTTGCGGTCCCATTGCACGTGGCTGCCGAGTCCGATGGGCGCGCCTTCGACGATGCATTCCACGATTCCGCCGATGGAATCGCCTTCGGCTTTGATCTGATCGATATGCGCGGTCATTTTCTCTTCCGTTTCCTTATCAACGACGCGCACGGACGATTCTTCCGTCAGACGAATCAGTTCGTCGACCGGCAGTTGGTTCGGCGGCGCTTCGATCTCGCCGATACGGATAACCTGTCCCGCCACTTTGATGCCGAATTCGGCAAGCAGCTGGCGGGCGACGGCGCCGACGCCGACGCGTGCCGCCGTCTCCCTCGCGCTGGAACGCTCCAGCACGTTGCGAAGATCCTTTAAATCGTATTTGAGGCCGCCGTTCAAATCCGCGTGTCCCGGGCGCGGACGATGGACTCTGCGCTTCTCTTCGTCGCTGCCCTCGATCGGCTCGATGTTCATCACTTTGGTCCAATGTTTCCAGTCGTTGTTTCGGACGATCAGCGCAACCGGCGCGCCTGTCGTTCTGCCATGGCGAACGCCGCCGGCGATTTCGGCCGTATCCTTTTCGATTTGCATTCTGCGGCCGCGGCCATGCCCCTTCTGGCGACGTTGCAATTGGAAATTCAGAGCTTCGAAATCGATCGTAAGATTGCTTGGCAAACCTTCTATAATGGCGGTTAATTGTGGGCCGTGGGTCTCTCCCGCTGTCAGGTAACGTAAACTCAAGCTAAAGCTCCTCCTTAAGCGCTAGGCCGGACTGCGCCTGCTGTCTTCTCCCTCAACATCTTTGCTCATTATAGTACAGAGGGGGTGGTTTGACAAGAAATCACAGCCTATTCCTTTGACGCGTCGAAGCGTTCTAGAATGAAATAACATTTTCGTCCAAAGATTGTATATTTGCGATTGAAATGCTTCGGCGTTCGCAACCGTCGCACGACAAAAAACCGCTAACGCCCGACCGGGCATTAGCGGTTTTGCAGATCCGTTCCCTTGCGATGCTACACGGATTGTTCTTCGAAACGCGGAATCTCCGGGCCGATCAATTTCGGATCGTTAACCAGCCGGTTCATCTGCTTGCTGTCGACGCCGATAATTTGCGCGCATTCTTGTATCGTAATGAATCCGCGTCTGTATGCGGCAATGACTTTGCGTTTATCCATCTTCCGTCCACCCTCCAAGCGATTTCCATATCATTAGTATAGGAGAACTTAGAAGGACGTATACCTCGGAGGTGGTTCAAAAAGTACGCTTA
>JAQSXN010000471.1 GCA_029256665.1 Paenibacillus sp. | reverse complement strand
ATGGTAGCCGCGCCGCTGTAATTCCTTGCAGACCGTAGTTTTGCCGGCGCCGGAAACGCCTCCAATCAGATAATTCCTAATGCCCATGATTAGACCCTCCATTTAACTAGATAAGCACTCTATATTAGATATGTCTAAATCTTCTCTCGTCCGAGGTTTTTGGATTATGCCGTAAAATATCGGATAAGTCCAAGCACTGCGAATGCGAATAAAACGGTTCCAGAGCCGATGCCGGCAATGGCGCTTCGGGCAACCCCGAGCTTGGGGGCAACGAACGTCGAGACGATGGCGACGGCCATTAGCAAAGCGGCTAAGACGTAAAGGCTGTCGTCGCCAAACACCGGCGCCAGCGCGATAAAGTGGAGGCCGACGATTAAGGCGACCATTGGCGCGACGTAATCCCCCAGTTTCCGGCGAATGAGAATGAAGGCCGCCGCGCCTGCTACGATAAATTCTGCGTAGAAGACAATCAGATAGGAACGGAAGGAATCAACCTCGTTCAGCGCGGTAGCCTCATTCCAATTCGTGATGCTTAAGTAGACGCCGAGCAAGCAGACGAGCAGAGCGACGCCGGAAGCAATTCCAAGGTAAAGCCGCCAAGACCGGCGGGGTTTCTCCTGCGCCCATCCGAACCAAGCAAAGCTGAACATCCCGAATACGGATGCGTACATCGCATAATCCCGAATATAGTCCATTTAAGTCCCCCATGCATCATGACATTGCCTCCACTATAGCACAGCATGGCGTGGAAGGATATGACATTTAGAAAGCGGATTTTTTTCTCAAGCGGTGTCACATTCCGATTCCGTCGCCCGTCATACTGTCAAACTTAAAAGAAAGGTTGGATAACCATGACAAGATACGATGTGGCGATCATAGGCGGAGGCATGGCGGGACTTACGGCGGCGGCGCTTGCGGCGAAGGCGGGCAAGCGGGTAGTCGTCATCGAGAAGCAGAGCAGGCTGGGCGGCAGGGCGATAACGAACAAAAAGGAGGGAGCTTACTTTAATCTTGGCGGGCATGCGCTCTATAAAGGAGATGCTTACGACACCTTCCGCGAGCTCGGGTGCGAGCTTAAAGGCGGGGAACCGTCGATAGACGCATACGGCATATGGAACGGCAAGCTAAGCGTGCTTCCGACGGGCGCGGGTTCGTTATTATCCTCGCCGCTGCTGACTTGGAAGGGCAAGATGGAGTTTATCGGATGGCTGGCGAAGTTCGCCAAGCTGGACACCCATAAGTATGATGGAGTCAGCTTAAGAGAATGGATCGAAGGACAGATCAAGGATCCCATGGTGCGCCATATCTTTTATTCGTTGCTCCGGACGGCGAGCTACGTGATGGCTCCGGATCTCCAGGCTGCAGGACCGGTGCTGCGCTCGCTCGCGAGCGCGCTTAAAGGCGTCTTGTACTTGGACGAAGGGTGGGGCTCGGTCGTGGAGGAGCTGCGGGCATCCGCATCGCGTCACGGCGCTGCGTTCCGGACCGGTCATCAAGCGGCTAGCGTATTCCATCAAAAGGGAATTGTCGGCGGCATCGTTATGGACGACGGGACGTTGATCGAAGCCGGCAACGTGATCATTGCCGCATCTCCCGCCGTCGCGCACAAGCTTGTGCCGCATGCCGATTCCACCTCGCTTAAGCGGTGGAAGGATCAAGCCATCGAGGTGACCGCGGCTTGTCTCGACGTCGCGCTTCGAAAGCTGCCGAAGCCCAAGCAGCAATTCGTATACGGCATCGACGTTCCCGTCTTCCTGACCAACCAATCCCGTGCCGCCAAGCTGAGCGCCGACGGCTCGCAGGTTGTCTGTTTGATCAAATATCAAGGCGCGGAGAGCGATTCGGAGAAGGATCTGAGAGAGCTTGAAAGCACGCTCGACTTGGTGCAGCCGGGCTGGCGCGCGGAGGTCGTCGCGAAGCAGTATTTGCCGAGAATTACGGTATGCCACGATTTCCTTCATGTCCGGGATCGCGTTCATCCGGGTCCGAACGTGCCGGAGATCGAGGGGCTGTATGTGGCAGGGGATTGGGTCTCGCATGGTGAATTATTGGTAGACGCCGCCACGGCGAGCGCCAAAAGAGCCGTCCGGCATATGCTCGCGGCCGAGTCGAGAGAGAGGGATGTCATCCATGGACATAGAGTCACTTTATAAGGAGTATCGGGCGGAGCTGTTCGCCATGTCGTACCGCATGCTCGGCAGCGTCATGGACGCGGAGGACGTGGTGCAAGAAACGTTTATCGCCCGCGGCAAAGCCGCGCACGCCGAGCCGATTGCGAACGAGCGCGCCTTTCTGTATAAAATCGCCACGAACCGCTGCCTGGATCTGCTCCGTTCGTCGGCCAAGAAACGGGAGCTATACGTTGGACCGTGGCTTCCTGAGCCGTTATTCGGCGGCGAGGCGACGGGAAGCGGCCCCGAGCTTGCCTACGAACAGAGCGAGTCGATCTCCACCGCGTATCTGATGTTATTGCAGCAGCTGAGCGCCACGGAGCGGGCCATCTTCCTACTGCGCGAGCTCTATCAATATTCGTACGACGAGATCGCGGAGATGGTGGGGAAAAACGCCTCGAATTGCCGCCAGATTTTCCATCGGGCGAGGAGAAGCATCCATGACGGCAAACCCGAGCACCCGCAGGTAGCGGTTGCTGACGCCAGCGTCAAGGCGTTCGTGCAATCGGTTATGCAGAACGACATGTCGCGGATGCTGGAGCTCGTCAGCGACAATGTCGTCTTCCTGTCGGACGGGGGCGGCAAGGTCAAGGCTGCAGGGGTTCCGGTCAAGGGGCTGCAGGCCGTCGTCTCGTTGCTGCGAAACTTGCTTGCCATGTACGAAGGCAAATTTGTTTTCGAATACGCAATGATAAACGGGCTGCCGGGGCTTCGATTCGACTTCGACGACGGGACGACGTATCTGTACAGCTTCGGTTACAGGGATGGTCTAATCGATCATATCTATTGCTTGGCCAATCCGGATAAGCAGCGGCATATGCCGCCTCTCTCCCGATAGGGACGGAGCGGTTTAACCATGGCCGCCGCCGTCGCGTTATGGTGGAATATAAGAAGGATTGCGTGCGGACCCGCCTCCTAGGCGCGGTCCGCTCCGAGCTTCTTGGTCTGCTCCAGCCACTTCGTCCTTCGTTCGCTGGTGGATGGTTTGATCGGAGTAAATTCCGTAATCCGGACGGGGTTGATGCCGCAAAATTTCAGAATGTTGCCGCGCATCACGGTATGCCCCGCGCTACGGTAGACGAGCTTGTTGTACCACGACGGCGTATCCATCGTGACGATCAAGCGCGCGGACTTTCCGGTAAGGAGCTTATCCCAAAGGGACGAGTTCTCCCGGTATTTAAAGGCGAAGCCGGGCAAGAAGACGCGGTCGATAAAGCCCTTTAATAATGCGGGCATCGCGCCCCACCATATCGGATAAACAAACACGAGATGATCAGCCCACTTAATGAGCTCCTGCGCGCGGAGCAGATCCGGCTCCAGCTCGGTACGTTTGCGGTAACCGAAGGACAAATTGGGATTAAAGGCGATTCGGCCCAGCTCGATGCCGCGGACCTCAGCGCCGCTGCCGGTAGCGCCCGCGGCGTAAGCCGCGGCCAGCGCCGCGTTAAAGCTGTCGGGATCGGGATGGCCATTGATGACCAGGATGTTGGATTTATTCGATTTGCTCATAGTAAAACCTCCGCGTAATGTTGTTGGTGCTGATATAATGAGCATAAAGCAATTCCGGCGATTCGAGGATGATCGATAGCGCAACGGAAATTGCGAATTCGCGCAATGCGGAGGGAGGAGCTTATATGGCCGGCAATGAAGTGACCATTACGATGGTCTACCCGATCTTAAAGTCGATCATGCGGAAAGGCTATGATCCCGACCGGTTCTGCGCGTCCGTATCGCTGGATGGCGAATTGCTGAAAGATCCGGATGCGCGCATTCCCGGGGAAGAGCTGGAACGGCTGATGATTGCCGCCGCGGCATACACCGGTGACGAACACTTCGGCTTGCGG
>JAQSXN010000470.1 GCA_029256665.1 Paenibacillus sp. | reverse complement strand
CCGAGCTTTTCTGGCGTGACGGGGGCCTCATAGATGCTTTCGTCCGGGCCGGTGAGCACCAGCCTCGTTCCCTCCAGCCATTCCGGAGCATCCGTCTCGATATTCACCGTCAGGCTGGCCGCAATCCGAATCGGGAGCCGATCCAGCGCCATCGCAGCGCTTCCGTCTCCCGTTCGTACTTCGATCGACAGGAGCTCCGCTATGCCGGCCGTTATCTCGAACCCGCCTCGGTAAATGCCCGACGCGCCTTCCATCTCCGGCAGTTCGACGCCGATCTGCTCCGGTTCGCCGCTCTCGTCCCCTGTCTTGCTCTTATACGATACGATGGCTTGCAGCCGCTGTCCCTTCTCCCCCGCGGCCTGAACGGATAATCGGCTGCCTTGCTTCAACTCCCCTTGGAACCAAGAGCCGTCCGCTACCGACCAATAGGCCGATGCGATGGGTCCCTCCGGCTCTGCCACGCCGCAGTCGCCAGCGCAGTACATATACAAATCGCCGCCGCGCGTGTACGCGATCCGGTCTCCGGCGGCATCCATCGCGGCTCCGATGCTTTCCATGGCGGGATTGCCCGCAGCGACGGGGCTCGACAGATCGTTTACGTCGAACCGCTCCGTGAACCGGTACATGCCGGACAGTTCGGAATTATAATCGAACAGACCCGCCAGCACGGCGCTGCCGTCAGCGCTGATCGACATTCGATCGTAAGCTTTGCCCGCAATTTCTCTTTCGTCCCGCTGGCCGTTCAGATACAGCTTCTCCCCCGTCGTCCTGTCTAACAGGTAAGGACTGGGCCAGTTCCCCCACTCGTCGCTCTCCAAATACGCGATATAACGGCCATCCTCGTTAACCGCCAGCGATGAATGCGCATCGGCGAGGGCATGCCGGTTTACGATGCGATCCTCTACGGCGTCGTAAACATAGATCGCTTGGACATCCTCCGCATCGGCGAAATCGTCAAGGTTCGTGGAACTCGACACAAACGCCACGATGCCGCCATTCCCGCTGATGGCAGGCGCCGCGCTGCTCCCGTTCTCGTCCGCGCCGTCCG
This sequence comes from Paenibacillus sp., assembly GCA_029256665.1. Lineage (GTDB taxonomy): Bacteria > Bacillota > Bacilli > Paenibacillales > Paenibacillaceae > Pristimantibacillus. The sequence continues at coordinate 2,974 of JAQSXN010000470.1, read as the reverse complement.
CGCCGCGGCTAACCAGCCGCGTCTCGCCTTTTTGCCTATCGTGCAAGTAGATTCGTTCGTTATCCGCATACGCGATTAAGCGGCCGTCGCCGCTGATCGACGGCGAGCTTGCCGCGCCGCCCGGGACCGACAATAGCTCCATCGTTCCGGTCTCGCGATCGTAAGCATAGATATGCTCCCCGCGTTCCTCCGGCGATGCCGGCAGATTGGCCGCGTCGGAAGCGAAGACGACGATGCGGCCGTCATGACTGACCGCGAACCCGCTAATGGCGCCGTCGATCGGCTCTCCATCACGGGCCTCGGTTACGAGAGTCCGGATTTTCGTCTCCGTATCCACGGCGAAGAGTCCCTGATACATGCTTTCTTCGTATGTCCGGTCCAGCACGATAACCGTTGAACCGTCGCCGCTAAGGACGGAGGTATGCGTTAGTCCGGTTGCCGAGCGGTCATACAGCTCGATCAGCTTGCTCTCCGACGCGGGCGATGTGCCCACGATGACGGGATAACCGTACGATTCATTGCCCGCCGTGTCGACGGATGCAATTCGGTAGCGATAAAGCCGCCCCGCCTCCAACCCCTCCGGTTGAAAAAACGTTTCCTTCCGCTCGGCGATAATCTCGTTCGTGGTCTCGTCATAGATAACGTATGATTCGACCTCGGGATCGGGCGTTCCGTCCTCCAGAACCGCCGGCTCCCACGTCACCAGAATTTCGTTATACGCCAGAAGCTCCCAACGCACGCTCGGAGGATCGAGCGGCGATGACCAGTCCAGCCTGGTCGTCACGGGATTGGAGCGTTCGCCCCATGCGCCGTCCTTACCGGATGCCGCCGTAAATGAGTAGCTGCCTTCATCCGGCATTTCGAGACTTAGGCTGAACCGTCCTATGCCGCTTTCGTTTTCCTCCGCGCGCACGGGTTCGCCGATATTGGCCTCTTCTTCGCCTTCCCTAACGTAATAAACCATTACGTCCGAGCCAGCTTCGGCATATCCGCTCAACTCGACGTAGCTTTCGCGGCTAAGCTCGGGCAACGCATTAAGCACCGGAACACCATCCGGTAGATCAGGCACCTCCTCGGCCATCCCTTCATTGAGAATCTCTTCGATCATTGCTTGCTCGTTATGCTGCACATCCAAACCGGACGCGCCTGCCCCCTGCAAGATACCCGTCGCCAAAAGCGCGACAAGCAACAGGCTCAACATCATTTTTCGGCCTGCTTTCCGCCACTGGTTTCTCCTCATCCACTGGTTCACCGTTTTCCGCCTCCTCGATCCGTCCTCTAATCCTAGTCAACTCAATTGCCGTTCGTCCATGCCATCACGATTCGATTCCCCTCCGGGTCGCTGAACAGAAAAGAAACGCCGCGCTCGTTCTCCGTCAGCTCGGATATCGGAACTCCCATATCCTCCAGCTTCTGACGGAACGTCGTCACGTATGCTCTCGTAGCGGCGTAGAAGGTCATGCTGACATCCTTGGGATGGCTGACGATACTGAGATCGCATCGATCGTCTTCGTTACCGAAGATTAGCCGCGTTACATCCTCGCGCCAATCGCCTTGCACAACCTTCATCTCCATGACATCCCGGTAAAACGATTGCAGACGCCCCATGTCTCTTGCATAAATCGCCGCATGGCCAAGTCTCACTTTACTCTCCATGCCATGCCTCCTTTCACCGTTTCGGATATCCGTATTTGCATGCTTTCATGCTACCATCGGGGGCACGGCGGCATAAGTATCTGAAACGGTAAACCTGGGGTACCCAAAAGGATACCCCGAGCTTACCTGATCAAAGACGGACTCCGTGCCCCGGCTGCACAGTATAGTTCGTACCAAGTCCATCGCCTTATCGATTGATCTTCTTCTCATAAAAATCTCTCGTTCGTGAAGGAAAGTTGCAGCTCCAGCTAGAATATAAGCCTCATTAACTTATACTCGGATAGTTAGGAAGCGTGGAATCGCATGAGTACCATGGAGCACGACGGAGAATGGATCAGCGATACGCTGGTCGGCAGAGAGCGGGAAATCTCCCAATTTATCAAAACCAGGGAAGCTTCTGCTAGCTCCCTGCAATTGATCAGCGTCTATGGCACGGCCGGTATCGGCAAAAGCAGCCTGCTCGACGAATTTCAGCGAATCGCTCAGGCGAACGGCGACCTCTGTCTCATGGTGGACAGCGAAGGTTTTGTGAAAACGCCCGAGGCGTTCTGCCTTCAAGTGTTGGCCGCCATCGACCCGCGGCAGCGTTACGACCGGACGAGCGCCAGCCTGCCCGAGACCTGCATCGAGGCTCTTAAGGATGTCGCAGCGGATACGCAGATTTGTTTGTTCGTCGATGCCTACGAGCATATGGAGAGCATGGATCAGTGGTTAAGGGACTATTTTCTAAAGAGGCTCGGCGGGCATATTTTAATCGTGCTCGCGGGCAGATACCCGTTATCCCAGGCTTGGCTGCTCTCCCCTTATTGGAGAAGATTCGTAACGAGACTGCCGCTAACCGATCTCGACTTTGCCGCCGTCGCCAGCTTTGCCGAATCCATGCATGTCCGCAGCCCCGATGCCATTGGGCAAATATGGCGTTATTCGCGCGGCCATCCGCTGACGATGTCCTTGATGGCGTTCCTGCTGGCGCAGGAAAACGTCAACTTAGGCGAAACAGAGCCCGCCGGCTATGAAACGCTCGCCTATATCGTCAACGAATGGCTTCGCGAAGTGCCGGGCGAGCATCTTCGGCCTTTGATCGAAACCGCGTGCGTGCTTCGCCGCTTTAATCAGGAAAGCTTGTCCTTCGTGCTGGATCGGGAAATGAGCGCATCGGAGTTTTACCAGCTTATTCGGTTCTCCTTCGTGCGGAAGGTGGATCAGGGCTGGGCCATCCATAGCCTGATGAGGGAGCTGGTGTGCCGCGAAATGCTGTCGCGAACGCCCTTGCAGTACGAGCAGCTGCGCACCGGCGCCTTGAGGTATCATTATCGGA
>JAQSXN010000469.1 GCA_029256665.1 Paenibacillus sp. | reverse complement strand
GATCCTTCCGAGATCGAAAAAGCGAACGCGGCCAAAGAAAAAGTGACGGCCGCGCTGGCTACCGAAGATTTGGAGCAAATCAAAGCGGCCACGGATGAGCTGACGGAAGTCGTTCAAGCGTTGTCCGTGAAACTGTACGAGCAAGCCGCGCAAGGCGCGGAAGGCGAGCAGGGCGGACCGGAAGGCGAAGCCGGCGGCGCGAGAGGCAAAGACAACGTCGTGGACGCCGACTACGAAGTCGTGAACGACGACAAGAAGTAATTCTATTGTGGTAAGAACTGCGCCAATAGGGGCCAAGGATGGGCTCGCCCGTCTTTGGCCTCCTTGCGCGAGCGGTGCCGGCCTGCATTCACCGGTCATCCATGCGTAGATTGCGGGATGGGAAACGGTATCGTCAAATGTCTCATTGACGGCACCGTTTCTTGTTGTGTTAAGATAGAGGTTAGGGTTATTTCAATGCGGGGGTGAGAATCGGATGGCAAACAAACGGGATTATTACGAGGTGCTTGGCGTCGGCAAGGATGCCTCCGCGGAAGATATCAAGAAATCGTATCGGAAGCTGGCAAGGCAATATCATCCCGATGTCAACAAGGAAACGGATGCGGAAAGCAAGTTCAAGGAAGTGAAGGAAGCTTACGACATCCTAAGCGACGACGGGAAACGTTCGACTTACGACCGTTACGGTCACGTGGATCCGAACCAAGGCATGGGCGGCGGCGGAGGCGGCGCCGACTTCGGCGGCTTCGGCGACATCTTCGATATGTTCTTCGGCGGAAACGGCGGGCGCAGAGATCCAAACGCGCCGCAGCGCGGCAACGATCTGCAGTATACGATGACGGTCGAATTCAAGGAGGCCGTCTTCGGCAAGGAAGTGGAAATTACGATTCCGCGCACGGAATCTTGCGATAATTGCCATGGATCAGGGGCCAAACCGGGCACGAAGCCGGAAGCTTGCTCCACTTGCCACGGCTCCGGCCAGCAAGAGGTCGTTCAGAATACGCCATTCGGGCGTATGGTCAATCGTCGCGCTTGCACGAATTGCAGCGGCACGGGCCGAATCATTCGCGACAAATGCGGAACCTGCCACGGCGCAGGCAAAGTCAAGAAGCAACGCCGGATCAAAGTCAATATTCCGGCAGGCGTGGACGACGGCGCACAAATCCGGATGACCGGCGAAGGCGAAGGCGGTACGCGAGGCGGCCCGTCCGGCGATCTGTACATCGTTATTCGGGTGAAGCCGCATGACTTCTTCGAGCGCGAGAACGACGATATCTATTGCGAAGTTCCGCTTACGTTCGTGCAAGCGGCGCTGGGCGACGAAATCGAAATTCCGACGCTGACGGAGAAGGTGAAACTTAAGGTGCCTGCCGGCACGCAGACGGGCACGTACTTCCGTCTCAAAGGCAAAGGCGTGCCGAAGCTCCGCGGTTACGGCACGGGCGATCAACACGTCAAGGTGACGATCGTTACGCCGACCAAGCTGACGGACGAGCAGAAGGAACTGCTTCGCCAATTCGGCGGAGGCTCGAACGGCGAATCCGCGTCCGAACAGGGCGAGCATCACGAGTCGATTTTCGAGCGCATGAAGAAAGCATTCCGCGGGGAATAGTCCGCGATCGGAGGAGTTGCTCCGCAAGCCATCGACCGATGGCTTGCGGGGCAGCTCCATTATTGTTTTTTGTCGCATACATATTTTTAAAGCCGGCGTCGCATTCTATTGCTGATTCGATATCGGGCAACGGGGTTGCCAATGATTAGGAGGCAATAGCGATGGCAGCGAACAAAGGATTGGGCGAACACGATGGCGAGAATAGCATGGAGAAAGTGAATTTCGGGGATTTGCCCGCGAATATTCGGAGCAACAAAGCCGAGGACGTCGAGTTTTCGGAGGAGCTGGCCGACGAAGCCGACCGAATCGCGCAAGAGCGCGCCGCGGCAGCGGATCAGAGAAACGAGCAGGAGTAGCTTTCGGGTACGGCTTGCAAAAAGCCGCATTAGCGTAATTAGGGGGCTATTGTAATGGGCGTGATCGAAATTCAAGCATCGTTCGGCAACGAGGTCGAGGCGCAGGAAGCCGCGCGCAAGCTGCAAGCGCTGCGGGCGGCCGAGGTCGGAGGGCACAGCGAGTACGGAAGTCTGACGGCGACCGTCGACGAAGCCGTTGCCGACCGTGCCTTGCACCTGATTCGTCAGCTAGGCGGAAGCGTCGATTCGGACATTTCCATGAATTAAAAAGAAACGGCGTAGAGCTCGCTTGCGAATCTATGCCGTTTTTTTGTGCTCGGGCGGGAGTCTGTTGTACAATAGAGGGTAGGTTTTGACGATGACTGGGAGGCAATACATATGAAATGGTTTGAACTGACGATCTCAACGACCGAAGAGGCAACGGAGATGATTAGTAATTTCCTGCACGAGCTTGGCGCGGGGGGCGTCTCCATCGAGGAATCCGGCACGCTGAACAAGCCGCGCGATACATCGCTTGGACAATGGTACGAGCTGCCGCTTAACGATATTCCGGAGGGCCAGGCCGTCATTAAAGGCTACTTCTCGGAAGGAACGGATATGACCTCGCTGCTCGAGGAGCTTAAACCGCGAGTGGAAGAGCTTCGAACCTTCGATATCGACCCTGGCTCGGTCGAATATGCCACGCAGGAAGTCGACGACGATGATTGGGCGACGGCCTGGAAACAATATTTTAAGCCGATTAGGGTTTCCGATACGCTGACCATCAAGCCGACCTGGGAGGATTACGTTCCCGCGGACGGAGAACGGATCATCGAGCTGGATCCGGGAATGGCATTCGGCACGGGCACGCATCCGACGACGGCGCTTTGCCTTCAGACGTTGGAATCCGTCGTGCGCGGCGGCGAAGAAATGATCGACGTGGGCACCGGCTCGGGCATTCTCGCCATCGGCGCTTGCAAGCTTGGCGCCAAGAGCGTGCTGGCGCTGGATCTCGACCCCGTAGCCGTATCCAGCGCCACGGAGAACGTACGCTTGAACGACCTGTCCGAGCAAGTCGAGGTACGGCTTAGCGACCTGCTCGGCGTTTTGCGCGACGGCGGCGGGGACGCTGAAGCATCTTCCGCATTGCGAGTGACGGTCCCCGTCGATCTGGTCGTCGCCAATATTTTGGCGGAGATCATCCTGCTCTTTATCGACGATGTGTACGCGGCGTTGAAGCCCGGCGGCACCTATATTGCTTCCGGGATCTATATGAACAAGGAAAGCGACGTGGAGGAAGGGCTTAAAGCGTCTGGCTTCGAAGTGATCGAAAAGCGCCGCGACCAGGATTGGATCGCATTCATCGCGCGCAAGCCGCAGGAGGGCTAAATGGAGAGGTTTCTTTGGTATCCGCTGGAGCATTTGCCGTTTGTCGTCATCGTCATCATGATCGTATTTACGGTACATGAATTTGCCCATGCGTACAGCGCGTACAAATTCGGAGACGACACGGCCTACAAAGAAGGACGCGTGTCCCTTAATCCCATGGTTCATTTGGACGTGATGGGAACGATACTTCTGCTGATCGCCGGTTTCGGTTGGGCAAAGCCGGTTCCCGTCAACGCCAGCCGCTTCAAACATCGGAGAATCATGAGCATCGTCGTTTCGGCCGTAGGTCCGCTCAGCAACTTGCTGATGGCGTTTATCGGCATGTTGATCGTCTACGTTTTGTTCGCGACAGGCGTTATCCAGGCCGCGTCGCCGGGCGTTCAAAGCGCAATCATGGTGTTTTTCTTCTACTTTAATTTAATCAATATTCTATTGTTCGTCTTTAACCTTATTCCGCTGCCGCCGCTTGACGGTTATCGGATCGTATCGGAATTTTTGCCGCTCCGGTTGAGGTACAAGATCGAACAGAATATTCAATGGGCAATGATTATCTTCCTGCTGTTCGTATTTATCCCTCCGCTCAGAGCGGTTACGCTAGATCCGATCCTTTCTTTGCAGACGCCGATCTTTGGTGGACTTAATGGCTGGTTTTCTTCGATTTTCGGATTCCGGGTTTGGGAGTAGCGAGGCGGGT
>JAQSXN010000468.1 GCA_029256665.1 Paenibacillus sp. | reverse complement strand
GACTTCTCTGCTTCCATTAAAGTTTCGAGCAACTTCTCCGACCAGACCGGATCCACTTCTTGAACATTCAATCGCTCCTTCAGAGCGACAAGCGAATCGGACATCGACTCGATCGCTTGCCTATCTTTGGTCAGCTTTAACATATATTCTCGCAAATCGCGAATCTCGTTAATGATGAATTGTTCCTTCTCCATCCGCCTGTCCATGTTGGGAACCTCATGATTCGAGGGCTGCGGTTTCGGCGCGATGTCCGCAGCGGCCTGATAGCTGCCGCGCTGGTCTTGATAAGCGGCGGCGGCGGCCGGCATCGCCTGTTGCCTCAAGGGCTGCTCCAGCGTTGCCGTTGCCGCCCCCGTCCGTTGAGCGGTCTGTAGAATTTGTTCCACCATGGCGGAGACTTCAGGTTGCGCAAGTCGCTGCGCCCGCTCCTGCGGCTTCGCCGCGGCGGATTCCACGGCTGCGGTGACTTCCATTTTCTTTTTGCGGAACATCCCCATAAAACCGCCTACTTTGATTTCCTTCGTTTCGAGGATGACCGCGTCGCTGCCAAGATCCGTTCGAATCAACGACACCGCTTCGGGCAAAGCGTTTACTACGTACCGTTTCACCCTCATAGATTCACCACTCCTACGCTTTGTACTTCAATATTGGGTTCGAGCTCGCTATAGGACAATACCGGCACTTCCTGCATCGTGCGTTCGATGATTTGTCTCAAATACATCCGAATCGTAGGCGAAGCCAGCACGATGGGCTGCTGCCCGGACTGGATCTGCCTGCTGACGTATTCGCCGATCTTTTGATAGATTTGCTGAGTTGATATCGGATCGAGCGCGATATAGCTGCCCTGATCGGTTTGTTGAACCGCTTCCGCGATTTTTTTCTCCAGCTGCGGGCCGACCGTGATGACGCGCAGCGTGTCTCCGCCGGGAGAGAATTGCTGCGTGATCTGACGGGAAAGCGATTGGCGGACATATTCCGTCAGAATGTCCGGATCTTTGGTGTAGTGGCCGTGATCGGCTAACGACTCGAATATGGTCACCAAATCGCGGATCGACACTTTCTCCTTCAACAGCTTGGCTAGTACCTTCTGCACATCGCCAACGGTCAGGATGGAAGGAATCAGTTCGTCGATGAGAGCAGGGTACGACTCTTTGACGTTCTCGACCAGCATCTTCGCTTCTTGGCGCCCGATAAGCTCATGCGCATGCCTCTTGATGATTTCCGTGAGATGGGTGGCTACGACAGACGGCGGATCGACGACCGTATAGCCGGATAACTCCGCTCGTTCTTTCATCGCTTCGTCGATCCATATCGCCGGCAGGCCAAACGCCGGCTCCGTCGTCTCGATGCCGATGACGGAATCGTCTTCGAATCCCGGACTCATGGCTAGGTAATGATTAAGCAGCAGGTCGCCTCTCGCGACGGTGTTTCCTTTGATCTTGATCACGTATTCGTTCGGCTTCAGCTGAATATTGTCCCGTATCCGGATGACCGGCACGACCAGACCAAGCTCCAGCGCGCACTGCCTGCGGATCATAATGATCCGGTCCAGCAAATCCCCCCCTTGCTGCGAATCAGCCAGAGGAATCAGGCCGTAACCGAATTCGAATTCGATCGGATCCACTTGGAGCAGGCTGATGACGCTCTCCGGACTCCTGACTTCTTCGATTTGCTGCTCTTCCACGAGCAGTTCGTCTTGCTCTTGTTTCTTGGTGAGCCGTTTCTGCATCATGTAACCGCCGATGACCAAAATGATCGCGTACGGCCAAGTGCTGAAAATGCCGATCGGGGTAAGGCCAAGAACGGCAACCGTACCTGCCGCGACATACAGCATCTTGGGATAGCGGAACAGCTGTCCGGTGACATCGTCGGCCAAGCTGCCATCGGATGCCGCTCTCGTCACGATTAGGCCGGCTGCCGTTGAGATCAGCAACGCCGGGATTTGCGCAACCAGGCCGTCGCCGATCGTCAATATCGAGAACGTTTCGAGCGCTTCGGCAAAGTCCATGCCGTGTATCGCCATGCCGACGATAAACCCGCCGATGAGATTGATAATGAGGATGATGATGGTGGCGATCGCGTCGCCCTTAACGAATTTGCTAGCTCCGTCCATTGACCCGTAGAAGTCCGCTTCCTTCTCGATCTTCGAGCGACGCTCGCGGGCTTGCTGCTCGTTGATCAGGCCGGAGTTCAGATCGGCGTCGATACTCATCTGTTTGCCGGGCATCGCGTCGAGCGTAAACCTCGCGGCAACCTCCGCCACCCTCTCCGAACCTTTTGTGATGACGATGAATTGCACGACCACTAGAATCAAGAAGACGATAAATCCGATCGCCACTTGCCCGCCGCCCACCCAACGGCCAAAGGTCTCGATCACCTCGCCCGCCTCGGCGTGCTGGAGTATGCTTCTCGTCGTGGAAACGCTGAGCGCAAGACGGAATAACGTCGTAATCAGCAAGATTGCCGGGAAGATCGAAAAGTCCAATGCTTCCTTCGTATTCATCGCGACAAGCAGAATCATCAGCGCGATCGAAATGTTGAGAATAAGCAACAGGTCGATTAGGAAGATCGGGATCGGGATAATCATCATGAGCACGATTCCGATGATTCCGAGTATGACTATTAAATCTTTTGCTTTCATGATGCTGCCTCCTCCCGCGAACGGCCGTTATTTAACGCGGCCCTTCAATTTATACACATACGCCAGCACTTCGGCTACTGCCTGGAACAGGTCGCCCGGAATCACGTCTCCGATTTCCGCCCGATCGTACAGCGCTCGTGCCAGCGGCTTGTTTTCCATCGTTATGACGCCGTTTTCTTTGGCGATCTCTTTAATTCTTAACGCGACATGATCCATCCCCTTCGCTAGAATCGTCGGCGCCTCCATGTTGGACGCGTCGTACTTGAGCGCAATGGCAAAGTGGGTCGGGTTCGTGATGACGACATCGGCTTTCGGCACTTCCTGCATCATGCGCTGCAGAGCCATCTTTCGTTGCCGTTCGCGAATTCGCCCTTTCGTTAGGGGATCGCCCTCCGATTTTTTATGTTCGTCTTTAATATCTTGTTTCGACATTTTTATGCTTTTCTCGTGCTCGTATTTCTGGTACAAGAAATCGAGAAACGCGAGTACCACCAGCACCGCGCCGATCTGTACCCCGAGCTTAAGGGTTAAATCCGCCGTAAAGGCGAATATTTCTTGAATGGGCTGCATCGATAGCGAAAGCAGCGTTTCCCATTGCTGGGCAATTGCCATATAGACGAGAACTGCAATAATAACGACTTTTAAAATGCTTTTAAAAAATTCGACCAAACTCCGCATCGAAAATATTCGTTTAAAGCCTTCGATCGGATTTAATTTGCTCAATTTCATTTTGAGCGGCTCACCGGTAAGCAGAAATCCGAATTGCACGACGTTGCCAATCACGCCGACGATCATGACGATCGCAAAGATTGGCAGCAATAACATCAAGGATTGCCATAACAAATTGATGAATAGCTCCATGATGTTCTCCGAAGTCAACTGCAACGTCAGCCAATCCTGGAATAGGCTGCCAAACAAAGCTAATAATCTCGTGTTATAGTAATCGCTAAGCATCATAAATGAGGCGGAGACGAACAACAGAATCAATGCGCCGGCCAAGTCGCTCGATTTGGCCACTTGTCCCTTATTACGGGATTCGCCTCGTTTTTTTGGTGTTGCCTTCTCCGTCTTTTCCTGGTTAAAGAGCTGAAGGTCCAGTTTATAACGATAAGTCCGCAAGGGCAGCTTCCTCCTAAGTCGCGTCGGGCGGCACTCGTATGATCCCTAGCAATTGTTCCAAGGAATCGAACATGATCGAGAACAGTTTCTCGAACAACGCCGCCATGCCTGGCAAAAGCAAGATCAGAAGGATAAGGCCGACGATGATCTTAAGCGGGATGCCAATTACGAATATATTGAATTGCGGAGCCGTCTTGGTCAGAAAGCCGAGACCGAGATCCGTCAGAAACATAGCGACGACAAGCGGCGCGGATACCTGCAAGGCCA